>JAQTVS010000209.1 GCA_028706735.1 Thiomonas sp. | reverse complement strand
TTCATGTCGGATTCCTCGTGGATGGGGTCAAAGTGCGTCGCCGCCGGTCTCGCCGGTGCGGATGCGCACGACCTGTTCGAGCGCAGAGACGAAGATCTTGCCGTCGCCGATCTTGCCGGTGCGCGCCGCGTTTTCAATCGCTTCGATGGTGCGTTCGACCAGGGCTTCCGGCACGGCCGCCTCGATCTTCACCTTGGGCAGAAAATCGACCACGTATTCCGCGCCGCGGTACAGCTCGGTATGGCCCTTCTGCCGGCCAAACCCCTTGACTTCAGTGACGGTGATGCCCGTCACCCCGATGCCCGACAAGGCTTCTCGCACCTCGTCGAGCTTGAACGGCTTGATGATGGCCGTGATCATTTTCATGTGTGGCTCCTTCAGTGGACGCGCAGGCCCGTGGGATCAGAACGAGTAAACGGCCATCAACTCAAGCGAGCTTTGCTTGGTGGTGGAGGTGCCGTCTTTTTTGGTGTAGATCGCGGCATCCGATTTGTCCTGACGGATTTCGGCGGCGAGCTTGACGTTCTTCATCGGCGCGTAATTCACCGCCAGGGTCAACTCCTTGAGCTTGTTATCGAATGCGCCAGCAACAAGCCCGTCTTTATCGTCGATGTACTCACCGCGTGCTGCCAAGGTGACCTGATCAGTCACTGCGTAGTTGGCATAGAGCGCCAGGCCATTCGCTTTGGCTGTTCCCGTCGTCCCGTTTTTCAACGTGGAGTTGTCCTTAGACAGCAGATCCACGTTAGCCTGGAAGCTCAGAGCGCTGGTCGCGTTGACAGTGCCGACGAAGTCGAATAACTGCAGCACGCCATTGTTGGCCGGAGTGCCGAACCATGGCGATTGCCCACGGTAGTAGTCTGCTGTGTAGGAGAACATAGGGTTCAGGCTGCCTGTCGCGCCGAGTTCAATGGTTTTGCCGAGCCCGTTGGGTTGTGCTCCGGTGTAGCCCCAGCCGTTGTTGACCCCGGCAATCAAAGTCAAGGCCGGCGCCACGGTGTAGTTGGCACGCAAGCCGGTCAGCGAACCGGGCTCCATATCCCAAAACAGCAAGCTGCGCGACACTGTGTTGTTGCCCGCAGGATTTGTGACTTCGGCTCCGGCCAGTGAGCTGAACTTGCCGGCCATCACGGTCAACGGGCCGGTGGCGTACTGCACAAAAGCGTTGCTCAGGTAGAAGGGGCTCCCTGTCAAGTTGCCCGCATTCAATATCTTGGCATCGTTGCCTGTAATGGCTACTACTTGCGCTCCAAAGCCCTCGCTTGGCAGGTAGGCGACACTTGCTGCCGCTTGGTTCAGCGAGAAGCCGTTGGTTTTTTGATCGTAAGCGCGCAAAAAGGTCGACGAGGTGTCGAAGTAGTCATAACTCGAAGCCACATAGCCCGTGATGCTCAGCCCCGGCGTGGCCGCCAGCACCGCGCCCAAGCTGGGAGCGGCAGGCGCTGCGGGGGCGGGGGCGGTTTGTGCGGATGCTGCGCCCGCGTAGCTGGCCAGAACTGCGGCGACGGCCGCGGCGATTGCGATTTTGTTCATCCAAGTTTCTCCTGTGAGTGCTGCCGGGCAAGACGCCCACCATGAAATGCCGGAGAGCATCAGCAGCTTTCGTGCCAGGCTTGTGCGGGGATGTCACATCGTTGTCACTTGCTTTACGTTCTGTGAGAAGGGAATTGACGCACCAATAATGTGCGTTCTGGTGAATATGCACCCCAGTGGTGCGAATCTTGGCGGGTCGATCCTTGGCGAGACGCAAGAACGCAATGGCTTGCCGCGTGCCGGACGGGGGAAATCGGTCACAATGCGCACCAAGAGTCATTTCAGGAGTTTCGCCATGAACGACAGCTTTCGCCAACGCAATACCGCTTTTTTCGACCAGATCGGTCGCCTGATCGAGCAGTCGCCGCTGCACGATGCGCAGCGCAATCTGCGCGCCCTGGCGCATTCCGCCGCGGGGCGGCTCGACTTGGTGACACGCGACGAGTTCGACGCCACCCAGCGCATGCTGCTGGCCGCGCGCCAGCAGATCGATACCCTCGAAGCCCAGGTGCGCGATCTGCAGGCCAGGCTGGACAACGGGTCGCAGAGCGCGCCCGCATCGCCCGAAGACGCCTGGCGCTGATCGGCGCCCATGTCGCTGGCGCAAGTCGCCAGCCGGGCGCTGCTGGGCATGGAGGCGCCGCCGGTCACGGTGGAGGTGCATCTCTCGCCCGGCCTGCCCGGCTTCACCATCGTCGGGCTGCCTGAGGCCGAGGTGCGCGAGGCGCGCGACCGCGTGCGCAGCGCGCTCATCAACAGCGGGCTGGGCTTTCCGTCGAACAAGCGCATCGTGGTCAACCTGGCGCCGGCCGATCTGCCCAAGGAGTCCGGCCGCTTCGACCTGCCCATCGCCATTGGCCTGCTGGCCGCGCAGGGGCTGATTCCGCTGCAACGCCTGCAAGGGCACACCTTTGCTGGAGAGTTGTCGCTGACGGGTGAACTGCGCCCCACGCGCGGCGCGCTGGCGATGGCGTGCGCGCTGGCGCCGCCATCGCCAGCGGTGCAGACCGACCCCCCGCAGGCCGAGCCTCGTCTGGTGCTGCCCCTGGCCAGTGCAGAAGAAGCGGCGCTGGCGCAGGCGGCCGTCGTGCTGGGCGCAAGCGATCTGCAGCAGGTCGTGGCCTATCTGCTGGAGCAAGACGGCGCGGCGCAGCGGGTGAGCGCTGCCGCCACCGGGCCGGCGCACGCCACCGGGCCAGACATGGCCGAAGTGCGCGGCCACAGCGCAGCCAAGCGTGCGCTCGAAATCGCGGCGGCCGGCGGGCATCACGTCCTGATGGTCGGGCCGCCGGGCAGCGGCAAGTCCATGCTCGCGCAACGCTTTGTCAGCCTGCTGCCGCCGCTGACCCGCGCGCAGGCGCTGGAGAGTGCGACAGTGCTCAGCCTCGTCGGCCGGTTCGATCCGTCGCATTGGGGGCGGCGCTTCGTGCGTAGTCCGCACCACACCGCGTCCGCGGTGGCGCTGGTGGGCGGGGGCGCAGGAACCATCCGGCCCGGCGAAATCAGTCTGGCCACGCAGAACGTGCTGTTCCTTGACGAACTCCCGGAGTTCGAACGCGCCGTGCTGGACAGCCTGCGCGAGCCGCTGGAAACCGGCCGGATTCATATTTCCCGCGCGGCGCGGCAGGCAGAATTTCCTGCGCAGTTCCAGCTCATCGCGGCGATGAATCCCTGTCCTTGCGGCTACCTGGGCCATCCCACGCGCGCTTGCCGCTGCACGCCCGATCAGGTGGCGCGCTATCAGGGGCGCATCTCCGGCCCCTTGCTCGACCGCATCGACATCCAGGTCGAAGTCGGGGCGATTGCGCCGGACACTCTGCTGCAACTGCCGCAGGGGGAGACCAGCGCGCAGATCGCCACCCGCGTTGCTGCAGCGGCGTTGGTCCAACTGGGGCGGCAGGGCGCGCTCAACGCGCAACTCCAGGGCGCGGCGCTCGATGCCCATTGCGCGCTGGATGCCGCGGGCAGCGCGTTCCTGACGCAGGCCATCTCCCGGCTGGGCTGGTCGTCCCGCGCCGCGCATCGGGTGCTGCGGCTGGCGCGCACCATTGCCGATCTGGCTGGAACGCAGGCCATCGCCCTGCCGCATCTGGCCGAAGCCATGCAGTTGCGCCGCGCGCTGGCGGCGCAAAGTTAAGCAAAACAGGCAAAAAAAAGCCAGGTGCTTTGCGCACCTGGCTGGAAATGCCCGGATCGGGGGGAGAGTCTGTAGAGCAGACTACCGGGCAACTTGGAGGGCCACAGGATCGAGCATGCACTCAAATCACAGCAGCACCAGTTCTGTTCAGGGAAAATCCAGAAAGTTCAGTTGATTTTGTAACGCGACATCTTTCCCGTCAACCTTCTCGGCGGACTGTGGCGACACCCCGTAAACAGGCGGTGTCGCCACTGTGAAATTTTGTGCACTCATTGAATCGGGTTGAGGCCGCCATCCGCGCCGATCTGCACGCGCTGGCCGACAGGCGGCGCCACCTTGAGCTGCAGATTGCGCACCTGGCCGTTTTCCATCCGCACCTGCACGTCGTAGACGGTTTGAACGTCCACCCGCTTGGCGATTTCATTGCCGGCCAGCCCGCCGCCAATCGCCCCGGCCACGGTCGCCAGCTTGCGGCCATCACCGCCGCCGACCTGGTTGCCCAGCAAGCCGCCCACAATACCCCCGGCGATGATGCCCACCGGGTTGTTCTGCTGAGACTGCACCTGCTGCGGGGTGACCGCGATCACGGTGCCGCAGGTGTTGCACACCGGCTGCTGCGGCGCGGCCTGCACCGGGTTGGGTTGTGGCGAGAACTGTTGTGGCGCCATATTGTTGTTCTGCGCGACCGGCGTGGGCTGCGGCGCGGGGGCCGGGCGGACTGCAACGGGCTGCCGCACTGGCGCCGGCGCTGCCTGCGACTGGACGACCTGTGCGGCCGGCTGCGGCGTTGCGACCACAGCAGGCGCGGCAGCCGTCACCGTAGTTGCTGCGGCAGGCGTGCTGGCCTTTTGCGCCGCGGACGCGAGTTGCGCTGGCATGGCAGCGGCGGACGCCGCTGCCATGTCGGGCGCCGCCGGGTTCGCCGGGGACTGGCTCATTTTGTAGAGCACGGCAGCCAACAGGGCCACGATGACCGCGCCCATGACAAACACCGCGATCCAGACGCCTTTGCCGCTGGTGGCCGGGCCTTGCGGAGGAATTGATGACATGACACTCTCCCGAAATAGATTTGTTGCTATTCAACGCACCTCCCAGGGGATTTGACGACAGCGCCAGACAAAAAGCCTGGCGCCCCGGGAGATGGCGCTCTGTTTTGCGTTATTGCGCGCTGGCTTGCAGCGCCTGATCCAGGTCGGCGACCAGGTCGTGCTGATTCTCGATGCCGATGGACAGCCGCACCATGTCCTCGCTCACGCCCGCCGCTGCCAGCTCCTGGGCGTTGAGCTGACGGTGCGTGGTGGTGGCCGGATGGCAGGCAAGCGATTTGCAGTCGCCAATGTTGACCAGCCGGGTGAACAGCTTGAGCGCGTCCTGGAAGCGCGTGCCGGCCTCGCGGCCGCCCTTGACCCCAAAGCTCAGAATGCCCGAAGCGCGGCCCTGCATCAGGCGTTGCGCCACGTCGTGATCGGGGTGATCCACCAGCCCGGCGTAGCGCACCCAGGCGACGCGCGGATGTTTTTGCAGATGCGTGGCGATGTGCAGGGTGTTGGCGCAGATGCGGTCCATGCGCAGCGGCAGGGTTTCGATGCCCTGCAGAATGAGGAAGGCGTTGAGTGGCGACAGCGCCGCACCCATATTGCGCAGCGGCACCACGCGGGCGCGGGCGATGAACGCGGCGGCGCCGAACTGCGCTGTGTAGCTCACCCCGTGATAGCTCACGTCGGGCTCGACCAGCAGTTTGAAACGGTCGGCATGTGCGGCCCAGTCGAACTTGCCGGAATCGACGATGGCCCCGCCCACGCTGTTGCCGTGGCCGCCGAGGTATTTGGTCAGCGAGTGCACCACGATGTCGGCGCCGTGCTCGAACGGGCGGCAGAGGTAGGGG
>JAQTVS010000208.1 GCA_028706735.1 Thiomonas sp. | reverse complement strand
CAGACGGTGGAGCCGGTGTTCGGCATCATCAAGCGGGTGATGGGCTGGCGCCAGATGAGCATGCGTGGGCTGGCCAAGGCACAAGGCGAATGGAGCTTGGTGACCATGGCCTGGAACATCAAGCGCAAGCACGTGCTGCGCGCAGCGTGAGGGAAAATACGCCCGGTTCACGCCAAAAAAACCGGGGGGGGGGTGTTCGCTCAGCATGGGGATGGGTCCTTCGGTAGCGCCAGAGACTGCGTTTCGGTACTACGCTTGAGTCTCCTGTGCGCCATTCAACAATCTGCATCACAGCGATGCCTAAAAACTCCCGTCAACTACTCTTGCTGGCTCACGGCTCCCGACAAGAACAATGGGCACACCCCTTTGAGTTGGTTCGCGATCTGATTCAGCGCCAGCACCCCGGCCTAGGCGTCAGGCTTGCATTTCTGGAGTTCATGCAGCCTTCATTGCATGAGGCTCTGAATGAGGCGGGCCACCAAGGTATCGAACAGGTGCTGATCGCACCGCTTTTTCTTGGGGCTGGCGGTCATTTGCAACGTGACATTCCAGAAATAGCGCAAGCCGTGCAGGCACACCACCCTGCGCTGAAAATCGAGATTGCTCCTCCCGCGGGTGATGATGCGGGTGTGATCGAGGCACTTGCCGCCTATGCCGCTCGCAATATCCCGAACGCTGGCGCTTGATTCTTTCCACCGCACTCAGCCCCTTGTTGCCCTTATTGATTTGGCGCTTTGAAATTTGAGACGGCGCATCCTTCTCCGTGCCGGATCAATAGCGTGGCCCACTCGGTTTGCGGGGCATGGAATTTGCACGATTCCTCATATGGCCAATGCGCTGCGCACCCTGACTGTTGCTCTCATCTCGCCCGATCCCGCCTTGGCGAAGGAGCACGATGCCGATGGTCATGTGCGTCAGACGCAGCGTTGTGCTCTTTTGGAGAAGGCCTTGCTTGATGCTGGCTATGCCGTGGTCGCCGTTCTGCCCGCCGCGCCAGACTTGGATGATCGCATCGCTGCCCTCAAGCCCGATCTGGTGATTGTGGATGCGGAGTCGGGCGTGCGCGATCTCCTGGAGCACGTGGTGCTGGCCTCGCGCGACACGCCCCGGCCCATTGTGCTGTTCACCGATGACGACGATACCGAGACGGCGCAACTCGCCATCACGGCGGGGGTGACGGCCTACATCGTGGACGGCCTCAAGCCCAGCCGCGTCAAGCCAGTGATCGAGGTGGCGCTGGCGCGGTTTGAGCGCGAGCAGGGGCTGCGCGCCGAGCTCGATGCCGCCCGCGCACAACTCACCGAGCGCAAGCTGATCGAGCGCGCCAAGGGCATTGTGATGCAGCGCCAGGGCTGCACCGAGGAAGATGCCTTCCGCCGCATGCGCAAGCTGGCGATGGAAAAAGGATTGAAGCTCTCTGAGGTCGCCCAGCGCATCCTCGACACCGTTGGCTTGATCTGAGCCTTGCGGCTGCGCGCTTTATGTGCGCGCCCGCACCAGACCGGAACGGTGATGCACAGGTTTGCACCACCGAAGACCGGCCTGATTCGATACAGCGCGCAGTTTCCCTCTGATCTCCCCAGCGTCGATCGCTGGCACGCCGTTTGCTTAAATAGAGTCGTAGACCAACGGCGGTCTATGTTGAACCCACTGAGCGGGTATCTCCCCCGTTCAGCTCGGCAATGATGCCTTCGTGTGCTTCACCTCGTGTGATGCGCCCGGAGGCTTTTTTTTCGCCCGCTATTTCAGGAACCGCCATGCGCAACCAGCAAGACGTCACACCGCCGAGCAACGACCCGGCACAACCCTTGCGCCGCACCCTCATCAAGTCAGGCGCCGCCGTGGCTGTTGCCGGTCTTATTCCCAGCCTGCAGCCCGCGGCGCGCGCCGCCACTCTGGGAAAACCTGAAATGGAAGAAGTCAAGATCGGATTCATCCCCCTCACCGACTGCGCGCCCATCGTCATGGCCGCCGTGCTGGGGTTCGACAAGAAGTACGGCGTCAAAATCATTCCGAGCAAGCAGGCCTCGTGGGCTGCAGTGCGCGACAACCTCGTCACCGGCGGCATCCAGATGGCGCATGTGCTCTACGGCCTGCCGTATGGCGTGCAGCTTGGCGTCGGCGGGCCGAAGAAGGACATGGCCATTCTCATGGGCCTGAACCGCAACGGCCAGGCCATCACCCTGGCCGACGCGCTGGCCAAGCAAGGCATCACCACCGGCCCGGCGCTGGCCAAAGCCATCGCACAGAAAAAGCGCACCTACACCTTCGCCCAGACCTTCCCCACCAGCACGCATGCGATGTGGCTGTATTACTGGCTGGCAACTTACGGCATCAATCCGCTGAAGGACGACAAGGTGATTACCGTGCCGCCGCCGCAGATGGTGGCCAATATGCGGGTGGGCAGCATGGACGGCTTCTGCGTGGGTGAGCCGTGGAACGCCGTCGCCATCAACCAGAAGATCGGCTTCACCGCCGTGACCAGCCAGGAAATCTGGGTGGACCATCCAGAGAAAGTTCTGGGCGCCACGGCTGAGTTCGTCGAACAGTACCCCAACACCACCAAGGCGGTGATGGCCGCAGTGCTCGAAGCCTGCCGCTGGATCGACGCCTCGGACGCCAACCGCACCAAGATGGCCGAGACCATCGCCGCGCCGGGCTATGTCAACACACAGGTGGAAACCATTCTGCCGCGCATCCTCGGCAACTACACCAACGGCCTGGGCAAAAGCTGGCACGACGCGCACCCGATGACCTTCTATGAAGACGGACAGGTCAACTACCCCTGGCTGTCCGACGGCATGTGGTTCCTCACCCAGTTCCGCCGCTGGGGCCTGGTCAAGACCGACCCCGACTACCTCGCCGTGGCCAAGGCGGTGAACCGCGTCGATCTTTACAAGGAAGTCGCCACCGAGCTGAAGGTGCCGACGCCAGCGAGCACGCTGCGCACTTCCAAGCTGATTGACGGCGTGACCTGGGATGGCAAGGATCCCAAGGCCTACGCCCACAGCTTCAAAGTCAACGACCTCGCCGTTTGACCTTGCCGACGCGATGAACCAGGAGTCCAGCATGAACAGTGCCGTCTTGTCCGCCCCTCGCGGATCGTTTGAAGCCTCTGCGGCGGAGGGCGCCTCACCCGTAGCTCCCCCCGCCGCTGCAAGCCAACCCGCCATCCGCACAGTGAGCCCGGCAGAGCGGCAGCGGGCGAAGAACCGCCAGATCGGGCTGCGCCTCATCGCCCCGATCATGGGTCTTGCACTGCTGCTGTTGGTGTGGGAACTGGCCGCCGAGCACAGCGCGCAATTCCCCTCGCCACTGGTGACGTGGCAGTCGGCGCAGAAGGTGTTCGCCCATCCCTTCTACGACAACGGGCCGAACGATGTGGGCATCGGCTGGAACCTGCTGGCCTCGCTGCAGCGCGTGGCCTACGGCTTTGGCCTGGCGGCGCTGGCGGGCATTCCGCTGGGTTTCGCCATTGGCCGCGTGCAGTTCTTGAACCGCATGCTCTCGCCCCTCATCAGCCTGCTGCGCCCGGTGTCGCCACTGGCCTGGCTGCCCATCGGCTTGTACGTGTTCAGCAACGCCCCGGCTGCGGCCATCTACACCATTTTCATCTGCTCGATCTGGCCGATGATGATCAACACCGCCATCGGCGTGCAGCGCATTCCGGCGGATTATTTGAACGTGGCCCGCGTGCTCGACCTCTCCACCTGGAAGGTGTTCACCAAGATTCTGCTGCCCTCGGTCATGCCCTACATGATGACCGGCGTGCGGCTGTCGGTCGGCACCGCCTGGCTGGTCATCGTCGCCGCCGAAATGCTGACGGGCGGCACCGGCATCGGCTTCTGGCTGTGGAACGAGTGGAACAACCTCAACCTCGCCCACATCCTCATCGCCATCCTGGTCATCGGCGTCACCGGCATGGTGCTCGAAGGCGCGCTGATGCTGATTGCGCAGCGCTTCAGCTACGACGAAGCACGCTGATCTTCCCATCGCACAAGACACAAAAGGCCATCATCATGGAACGCTTCATCGTCATCCAACACGTCGAGATGGTGTTCGACACCGCGCGCGGCCCTTTCCATGCGCTCAAGGGCATCAACCTCGACATCGCCAAGGGCGAGTTCATCAGCCTGATCGGCCATTCCGGCTGCGGCAAGAGCACGCTGCTCAACCTCATCGCCGGGCTCACCCTGCCGTCCTCGGGTGTGATGGTGTGCGACGGCCGCGAAATCCACGCGCCAGGTCCCGACCGCGCGGTGGTCTTTCAGAACCATTCGCTGCTGCCCTGGATGACCTGCTACGGCAACATCTACCTCGGCGTGGAGCGCGTGTTCAGCGCGACCGAAACCAAGGCGCAACTCAAGGCCCGCACCCAGGCCGCGCTGGAACTCGTTGGCTTGCCGCATGCGGCGCATAAGCACCCGCACGAAATTTCCGGCGGCATGAAGCAGCGCGTCGGAATTGCCCGGGCGCTGGCGATGGAGCCCAAGGTGCTGCTGATGGACGAGCCCTTCGGCGCACTCGACGCCCTCACCCGCGCCAGGCTGCAGGACGAGTTGCAAGGCATCGTGGCGAACAGCGGCGCCACCGTGGTGATGGTGACGCACGACGTGGACGAGGCGGTGCTGCTGTCGGACCGCATCGTCATGCTGACCAACGGCCCTGCCGCGACCATCGGTGAAATTCTCACGGTCGATCTGCCGCGCCCGCGCGAACGCTTGGCCCTCTCCGAAGACCCGCATTACGCCCACCTGCGCGCCCAGGTGCTGGAGTTTCTCTACAAGCGCCAGGCGCACCCGCAGGCCAAGGCGGCGTGATGTTCGCTTCGATCCTTGTTGATCCCTGGTTGATCCCTTGTTTCACCCGACCCAAAGGAGTTTCACATGAGTCTCAACGCCGAGCAAATTCGCCTGGTGCAAACCAGCTTCGCCAAGGTCAAGCCGATTTCCGATCAGGCCGCCGTGTTGTTTTACGCCAAGCTGTTCGACATCGCGCCGCAGGTCAAACCCATGTTCAAGGGCGACATGGTGGAGCAGGGCCGCAAACTCATGGCCATGCTGAACACTGTGGTCAATGGCTTGAACAACCTGGACGCCATTGTTCCCGCCGCGCAGAACCTGGCGCGCGGCCATGTGGGCTACGGCGTGCAAAGTGCGCATTACGCCTATGTCGGCAGCGCCCTGCTCTACGCCCTGGAACAGGGCCTGGCCCAAGACTTCACGCCGCCGGTGAAGCAGGCCTGGACCGACGCCTACGGCCTGTTGTCTGGCGTGATGATCGATGCGGCGGAACAAGTCGAGCCGAAGACTGCGGCTTGATATGAATCGGGACGCGAGACTCCCCCTTCCAGTTTCCCCAACTCGGCGGGGGAGGAGCCAACCACTCCCTCCCCACGGGTGGGGAGGGCTGCGGTGGGGAGCCTTGTGCGCATCAGTCCCTGCCAACGCTATGCATTGAATGGACTTCGCATCATGAACAAACCCAAACTGGTTCTCGTCGGCAACGGCATGGCCGGGGTGCGGGCGCTGGAAGAGCTGCTCAAGCTCGCGCCCGACCTCTACG
>JAQTVS010000207.1 GCA_028706735.1 Thiomonas sp. | reverse complement strand
TCACCGGCTTCTGCTGGGGCGGGCGGTTTGTCTGGCTGTATTGCGCCCATGCCCCGGTGCAGGCGGGCGTGGCCTGGTACGGGCGTCTGGCGGGCACGCCATCAGCCCTGTCGCCCAAGAACCCGCTGGACATTGCCAAAGATCTCAAAGCACCTGTGCTCGGCCTTTACGGCGGCAAGGATCAGGGCATCACCCAGGACGCCGTTGAGCAGATGCGCAAGGCGCTGATGACGGCGAGTGCGGCCGCCAAGGCCTCCGAGATCGTGGTGTATCCCGATGCCGGCCACGGCTTCCACGCTGACTACCGGCCCAGCTACAACGCCAAAGACGCCCAGGACGGCTGGAACCGTGCGCTGGCCTGGCTGCGTCAGCACCAGGTGGCCGCCGCCGACTAGTCGGCGCCACAGGACGGCATGCGTCAGGCCGAGAAAGGATTTTCGCAGAGTTTTCCGGTGGACAAGCTGCGCAACGGCTGATCGGTTTCCGGCTGGCCAGGAGCAGCGATTCAGCGCACCACCAGAACCGGCAGCTTGGAATGGGACAGCACGCGCGAAGTCTGGCTGCCGAGTACGGCGGAACTCATGCCGCCACGCCCATGCGAGGCAATGATGATGGCGTCACAGCCCTGCTTTTGAGCGACGGCCAGCAGCCCGCGCCAAGCCTGCGCATCTTCTTCTACCAAGGTGTCGCAGCTCAGCCCCGCGGCCTGCAGGCTGTTGCGCATGCGCTGCAAGGCGGCTTCGGCCTGCTTGCGCACTTCGTCCTGCCACTGGTCCATGCCGACAGGCATCACTTCAATGGCGCCGATATACGGATACAGATCAATGACTGACGCGACGGTGAGTGTGGAGCCGAATTTCTTTGCCAGTTCAACGGCATAGGGCAGGGCTTTCTCGGACAGCTCCGAGCCGTCGGTGGACAGGAGGATGTGATTGAACATGGGAGTGCTCCATTTTTGAGGTGTTGCCGCCGGTTTCGAGAACGTCGCTCCCGGCGGGGTGAATCAGCGCAGAACCAGCACCGGAATGGTGGAATGGGTCAGCAGTTTTTGGGTTTCACTGCCCAGCAGCAGCGCCTGAACCCCGTGGCGGCCATGCGAGGCGATGACCACCAGATCGCAGCCGCGATCCTTGGCGACATCGAGCATGGCTTTCCAGGGGTGGATATCTTCAGCGATCACCGGCTCGAACGCGACGCCCGCAGCCTGCGCTGCGCCCTGCAGGGGCTTCAGTGCGTCTTCCGCGAGTCGGGTCACATGCACACGGTACTGGTCTGCGGTGATGGGCACGGACTCCGCCAGGCCAGAGTAAGGATAGGGGTCGGTGACGTTGAGTCCAACCATCGCAGCGCCGCAACTCTTGGCCAGCGCCACGGCGTGGGCGATGACCTTGCCTCCGGTTTCTGATCCGTCGGTGGGGACGAGAATTTTTTTGTACATGGAAATCTCCGTTTCGGTTGGAAAAACTGATCGGGCCGGACTTCTTTGCAAACGCTCAATCATCAACCATATGCTGCTCCTGGAATGTATGGCAAGGCTTGTTGCAGATCAAACCGGCCATGCAACCTGAAGCATCAGTGCGCCTCAAGTGTTCGCATCTCCCTGCTTGCCCGGAGCGCGTCCTGTGGCCACGGGATGTGCCGGGTCTGCGCACCACTCGCTCCAGGAGCCGGGATAGAGCAGGCTGCCGTCGAGTCCGGCGTGCGTCATGGCGAGCAGGTTATGGCAGCCAGACACGCCGGAGCCGCAGTGGTGAATCACATCGCGCGGGTCCCAGTCTTCGAGCAAGGCGGTGAATTCTTCGCGGAGTTGCTCGCGCGACTTGAAGGTGCCGTCCGGCTGCAGATTGGTCTGAAAGAAACGGTTCTTCGCCCCGGGAATATGCCCGGCCACCGGATCGATGGGTTCCACCTCGCCGGCATAGCGTTCGGGCGCGCGGGCATCGAGCACCAGCTTGTGTGCGCTACGCAGGTTGTCGAGCACACCCTGGGCCGGCACGTCGCCGACCAGCGAGGGGTGGCGGATGAAATTTCCGGGCGCGCGCGGCGCGGGCGCCACGCCCTCGCTCGCGCCGCCTGCGGCCACCCAGGCCTGCCAGCCGCCGTCGAGCACGGCGACCGCATCGTGGCCGAGCCAGCGCAGCATCCACCACAGACGCACGGCAAATCCGCCGCCGGCGCGGTCATAGGCGATGACCTGCTGATTCTGCTTCAGGCCGAGCTGCGCGAGGCGGTCTGCGAACGCCTGTGCATCGGGCAGCGGGTGACGGCCGTTGCGTCCGGTCATCGGAGCGGACAGGTCGCGGTCGAGGTGCAAAAACAGCGCGCCTGGAATATGTGCTGCGGCATAGTCGCGCTGGCCTGCCTGCGGGTCGGCGAGGTCGTGGCTGCAATCCGCAATCAAGGCGCCGGACAACTGCAACAGTTCGGCGGCGGAAATCAGGGTGGTGTAGGGAGTCGGCATTGCGCAGTGGGGGTTGTGGAGGAAAACGCGCGTCAGGCTGGCACTTGCAGTTTGTTGCGGTACCAGGCGTGGAAATGGCGCATGCCATCTTCCATTGGCGACTGATACGGCCCATGTTGGTCGTCCCCGCGTTCGAACAGGGCTTTGCGGCCGGCGTCCATGCGCTCGGCGATTTCGTCGTCCTCGGCGCAGGTTTCCATATAGGCGGCACGCTCGGCCATGATGAACTCGCGCTCGAATGCGGCAATTTCTTCGGGATAGAAAAACTCCACCATGTTCAGGGTTTTCTGCGGCCCCAGCGGATAGAGCGTGGAGACCACGAGCACATGCGGATACCACTCCAGCATGATGTTCGGATACAACGTGAGCCAGATGGCGCCGTGCTCCGGCAGCTTCTTGTCGGAGCGGAAGTTCAGCACCGCCTGATGCCATTTGCTGTAAACCGCACTGCCCGGGTGCTGCAGGCCCTCATGCACCCCCACGGTCTGCACGCTCCATTCGGGGGCGAACTGCCACTGCAGAACGTTGCAGTCGACGAACTTGCCCAAGCCGGGATGGAAGGGCACGACGTGATAGTCCTCCAGATAGACCTCGATGAAGGTCTTCCAGTTGTAGTTGCAGAGGTGCATTTCGGTGTGGTCATGCACAAAGCCGGTGAAGTCGAATTCCTTCAGCACGGCGAGTTGCTCCATGGTCTGCGCCATGGGGTAGCCGTTGTCCTCGAACAGCATGCCGTTCCAGCGCTGCAAGGGGTACTGCTGCAAATGCAGGCAGGGATCTTGCTCGAAGTGGGGGGCGCCGACGAGCTGGCCATCAAGGCCGTAGGTCCATCGATGCAGCGGGCAGACGATGTTCTTGCCGGTGCTGCCCATGCCGCGCAACATGACCGCTTGCCGGTGGCGGCAGACGTTGGACAGGAGCTCGATGCCCTCGGGGCCGTGAATCAGCGCGCGCCCTTCCCCTTCCTGGGCGAGCGCGGCATAGTCACCGATTTTGGGCGCCGTGAGTTCATGTCCGAGGTAGCGCGGGCCGGAGCGGAAGATCTGTTCCTGCTCCAGCTTGAACAGATCGTCATCGAAATAGGTCGAAACCGGCAACTGCAGGTGATCCTGCGACAGGCGAATGCTCAAATCGGACATGATGGGGGTGCACCTCCACAATTCGTTAAAAAATGCCAGGGTCCAAACAGTCCGTCGATTGTAGAGTCGCCACATCGCGGCAAAGCTGTCTGACGCGCCTAAAATGAACCGCTTTCCTCATTCAGCCACCAGGGTCGCCGCGCATTGCCGCGGACATGGCCCGGCTTGACAACATGCCCGCCGCCAAACCAGCCCGCAACCCCGATCAGGCCCCGGCCAGCTACGAAGAGGCGCTGACCGAACTTGAGCAGATCGTGCAGGCGATGGAAGCCGGACAACTCAGTCTGGACGACACCCTGTCCGCCTACAAGCGCGGCAATTTTCTTCTGCAGTTTTGCCGCGGCAAGCTGCAGGCGGTGGAGCAGCAGGTGCAGGTGCTTGACGGCGAGCAACTCAAACCCCTGCGTGTCGAGCCTGACGAGGAGGATGACCGTGTCTGAAGCCTTGCAGGGCGAGCGCTCGCAGGCGCGGCCCGCGGTCGTCAGCGTGCCGTTCGAGGAGTGGATGCGCCAGCATCAGTTCAAGGCACAGTCCTTGATCGCGCGCTTCGTTCCGCAGGTGCATCCTCTGGTGCCGCAACTGCACGAAGCCATGCATTACGCGGCGGCGCTTGGCGGCAAGCGCGTGCGCCCATTGCTGGTGTGGGCAGCGGGCGAGTGCGTGCAGGCGGATGCCGCGGCGCTGGACCGCGCCGCCTGTGCAGTGGAACTGGTGCATGCGTATTCGCTGGTGCATGACGATCTGCCCTGCATGGACGACGATGTGTTGCGCCGCGGCCAGCCCACCACGCATGTGCGCTTTGGCGAGGCGCTGGCCCTGCTTGCCGGCGACGCGCTGCAGGCGCTGGCCTACGAAGTGCTCACCCCGGACAACGGCGTTGCTCCGGCGCTGCAGGCCCGGCTGTGCGCGCTGCTGGCACGCGCCTCGGGTGCGGACGGCATGGCTGGAGGGCAGACCCTGGACATTCTCGCCACCGGCAGCGCCATCAACGGTGACGATCTGATGCACATGCACAGCCGCAAGACCGGTGCTTTGCTCAAGGCCAGCGTGCTGATGGGCGCGGCCTGCGCCGGGGCGGGGCGCGACCCTCGCGCCGCGGCTCAGCAGGCGTCGATTGATTCGGCGCTGGAAACTTACGGTGAAGCGATCGGCCTGGCTTTTCAGGTGGTGGACGATATTTTGGATGTCACCGCAGATTCCGCCACGCTGGGCAAGACGGCGGGCAAGGACGCGCAGCAGAACAAGTCCACCTATGTCTCCGCGCTCGGCCTTGATGCCGCGCGTCATCTGGCGCATGCCCTGCGCGACAAGGCGCAGGCGGCGCTTGACACCTTGCCTGCGGCACAGTGCGCGTCCAGTCAACGGCTGCGGGATCTGGCCGATCTGATCGTGCTGCGCGAGCATTGATTGCATCGGCATCCTTGACCAAGAGGCTCACTTGACCATCCATCGCCATCCCGCGCCTGGCGCCGCTGCGCTTTCAGCCCTTGCCGCAGCGACCGCGCTCGGCGCTTTGGGCGGAGCGCTGTGGTTGCAGCGCCAGGGCTTCGCTCCCTGTCCGCTGTGCATCCTGCAGCGCATGGCGTATCTGGGCGTGCTCGGCTTTGCGCTGTCTGCCCTGAGCGTGTTGCGCGCGGGCTCCACCCTGGCGGCGCGCCTGTCGCAAGGTCTGGCGGCGCTCAGTGCGCTGGTTGGCCTGGGATTTGCCGTCCGCCATATCTGGCTGGTGCTGCATCCGGGGCAGCTTTGTGGCCTGGACCCGCTGGCCGCGGTCATCAATCACTGGAGCGTCACCCAGTGGATGCCCTGGATGTTCCGTGCGGATGGTTTGTGCGCCGACACCCCTGCGGTTTTCGGGCTGGCGCTGCCGTTCTGGTCGGCTGCGGGGTTTGCTGCGATTTTTATTGTGCTGCTCGCGGCCATGCGGCGCGGTAGCCGTCCCTGATTGCGTTGAACGATGGTGACTTCCTCATTTCCCCTGCTGTCCCGCATGGCTTCGCCTGCG
>JAQTVS010000206.1 GCA_028706735.1 Thiomonas sp. | reverse complement strand
CCTGCTCACCCTGAGCTGGACTCCCATCCAGCGCGGCCTACTGTCCTGGCCTCTGCTCACGGTGGAGAGCAACTACCCGCTGGGCGTCTGGACCGCCTGGAGCCGCTGGAGACCGCAGGGCGACCTGCTCGTGCTGCCCGCAGTGGAACAACCCTCCCCGCCGCTGCCCCCTGCCCAGCCCGCACCCGGCAGCGGCCCCGCGCTGGCGCGCGGCGGCAGCGAAACCGAAGGCGTGCGCCCCTATCGCAGCGGCGACTCGTCCCGCCATGTGCTGTGGAAAAAGTTCGCGCGCAGTGACGAACTCGTCAGCCGCGACACCGCCCAGCCGCAGGCGCAGGCCGAGTTGTGGCTCGATTTTTCCGCCCTGCCCGCTGCGCTCGACACCGAGGCGCGGCTTTCCCGCCTGTGCGCCTGGGTGCTGGCCGCCGATCACGCCGGTCTGCCCTATGGCCTGAAGCTCGGCACGCAAAACATCGCGCCTGCCACCGGCGCGGCGCACCGCATGCAGTGTCTGCGCTTGCTGGCGCTGCATCCCGGCCCCTTGCGGGCGGGCAGGGCATGAGTGCGGCTTCCGCACCCGGCGCGCTGTTCGCCCGCTGGTCCCACGGCATCGGCGCCCTGCCGCGCGACGCGCGCGACACCCTGTTTCTGCTCGCGGTGTCGTTGCTGCTCATGCTGCCACTGTTCCTCCACCTGCCGTTGTGGACCAGCGCCCTGGTGCTGGCGTTGCTGGCCTGGCGCGCAGTGCTGGCCTGGCGCGGCGCGCCTCTGCCCGGCCGCTGGGTGCTGGCGCTCATCCTGTCCGCCTCCGCCGCACTCACCTTGTGGGAGTTCCATACCGTGCTCGGACGCGACGCCGGTGTCGCCCTGCTGTGCGTGCTGCTCGGCCTCAAAACCCTGGAGATGCGCTCCCGGCGCGATGCGCATGTGCTGTTCTTTCTCGGTTTTTTCACCATTGCCGCCAACTTCCTGTTCTCGCAGTCGCTGGGCACCGCGCTCGTCATGGTGCTGGCGACCTGGGGCATGCTGGCCGCGCTGGTCAACGCCAACCTGCCCGCCGGACACCCGCCGCTGCGGCAGTCGCTGTTGACCGCGCTGAAAATGATGGCGCTGGGCGCCCCGGCGATGATTGCGCTGTTCGTGGTGTTCCCACGCATCAGCGCGCCGCTGTGGGCGCTGCCGCAAAGCAGCGCACAGGCCATCACCGGGCTCTCGGCCAGCATGTCGCCAGGGCAGATTGCCGAACTCGCGCGCGACGATTCAGTGGCCTTCCGCGTGGTGTTCGACGGCCCGCGCCCGCCCGACCGGCTGCTCTACTGGCGCGGCCCCGTGCTGAGCGTGTTCGACAACGGCGTGTGGCTGCCCGATCCACACCAGCGCGACCGCGCCACCCTCACCCCGCCCGCCGATCTGCACTTGAGCGGCCAGCCCGTGCGCTACACCGTCACCCTGCAGCCCACGCAGCAGACCTTCGTCTTCGCCCTCGACGCCCCGGTTGCCGCGCCCAAGATCGAGGGATACATGGTGCAGTGGTTGCCCGACCTGCAACTCGTCACCGGGCGGCCGCTCGACCATCTCGCGCGCTACACCGTCGAATCCTCGCCCCAGTTCCGCTACGGCCCCGCGCAGTTCACCCCCGCCCTGCGCGCCGACGAAGCCCTGCCCGCCGGGTTCGACCCGCGCAGCGTGGCGCTGGGCAAGCAGCTCGCCGCGCAGGCCAGAGCCGCCGGGCAGAACGGCAGCTTCATTGCCCAAGCCTTGCTGCAGATGTTTCGCAAGCAGCCCTTCCGCTACACCCTCAACCCCGGCGCCTACGGCAGGCGCGACGGGATCGACGAATTTCTGTTCGACCGCCGCGCCGGTTTCTGCGAACACTATGCACAGGCCTTCGTTGTCGTGATGCGGGCTGCGGGCATTCCCGCGCGCATCGTCACCGGCTATCAGGGCGGGCGCTTCAACCCGGTGGACAACACCTGGGTGGTGCGCCAGAGCGACGCCCACGCCTGGGCCGAGTACTGGCTGACCGGGCGCGGCTGGGTGCGCGCAGACCCCACGTCCGCAGTCGATCCCGCACGCGTCGACCGCAGCGGCGCCACCCTGGCATCGCGCGAACCGCTGCTGGGCATGGCCGCGCTCGGCCCGCGCGACGCCGCCCTGCTGCTGCAACTGCGCAACCGCTGGGACGCGCTGAACAACACCTGGAACCAATGGGTGCTGAACTACGGCAGCAACAGCCAGCAAGACCTGCTGCGCAAACTCGGCCTGCAGCAGCCCGACATGGCCACCCTCGCCGCCCTGGCCATTGCCGCCCTGCTGGCGGCCACCGCCATCCTCGGCGCCTTATTGGCTCTGGAGCGCCGCAAGCGCGACCCCTGGACGCAGACCTACGCCCTGCTGCGCCAAAAGTTGGAGCAGGCCGGCATCGACAGCGCCGACTCCACCCCGCCGCGCGCCCTGGCGGGCCGCATCCACACCGCCCGCCCGGACGCCAGCACGCTCTCGCCCCAATCCGCCAAGTCCGCCATCATCCTTTTGCTGCAACTCGAACGCTGGCGCTACGCCCCCGAGCGAGATGCGCGCCGCAGACGCGCTGACTGGGCCGCACTGCGGCAGGCCGTGCGCGGCTGGCGCTGATTTGCGCGCGGGGCGCTGTCGCGCAATTGCTGCCGCTTCCGCAGAGCACGGCCCCAAGAAAACCCATCAGTGATCCGGCTGGCCCCACAGTCGCTGTCGTTCATGGACGACGGGAGCCAACTGTTGCGACATGGAAGGTTTGCACTGCCCTGAAATACGCTGCGGCCGCAGCGTTCGCGCGGCTACCTGTCTCAGACTGGCGACAAAAAACAACGCTTCCATCAAGCACATGGCGGAACCCGGCGCCATGCGTCGCCACCTCGGGACATTTCTGCGCCAGTTTGCCACGAACACCGTCACTCGGGCCGGAAAATTCCGCAAGTGACACCTGCAAACCATTGATTTTAATTAACTCTTTAACAGTGGCACACCGCTTGCAAACAGTGGCGGCGCGGGCACTCCAGCCCGTGTCACTGAATCAAGGAGCTTCCTATGAAATCAACTTCGACCCAGTTTTCGCACACCGCCCAAAACCTGACCGCCGCTTTGATCTTTGCGGCCGGCATCACAAGCGTCTATGCCGCTGAGCCCGCAGCCCACCCCACGCCGTCCCAAGCCCAGTGCGAAAAGGAAGCCAAGGCCCAGGGTCTGGCTGGCGAGAAGGAGAAAGCCTTTGTCGATCAGTGCATGCACGGCGGCTGAAGCCTGTGCCTCTGGGTGGAGGGCGCGCGCCGCCTCGCACGCCGTCATCCATCAAAAAAGCCCGTCGATGACGGGCTTTTTTGATGCTGGGCTGCCGCTGAATCAGGCAAATTCAGCCAACGATTTGCGCATCTTCTTCATTGCCGCCACCTCGATCTGGCGGATGCGCTCGGCAGACACCCCGTATTCGGCGGCGAGTTCGTGCAGGGTCTTGCCGCCGCTGCCGTCGTCTGCCACCTGCAGCCAGCGCTGCTCGACGATGGCGCGGCTGCGCGCGTCGAGCTGTTCCAGCGCCCCCTCCAGACCCTCGATCTGCAGGCGGTCGTGGCTGCGCGCTTCGAGCACGGCCACCGGCTCCTGCGTGCTGTCGGCCAGGTAGGCTATCGGCGCGTAGCTTTCTTCGCCATCTTCCGTGGTGGGGTCGAGGGCGATATCGGCGCCGCCCATGCGGCTTTCCATCTCGATCACGTCTTCGCGCTTGACGCTGAGCGCTTGCGCCATGTCGTCGATCTGCGCATCATTCATGCCGGCGTTGGCGGTTTTCATTGAACGCAGGTTGAAAAACAGCTTGCGCTGCGACTTGGTGGTGGCCACTTTCACCAACCGCCAGTTGCGCAGAATGTATTCGTGAATTTCGGCCTTGATCCAGTGCAGTGCGTAGCTCACCAGCCGCACGCCGTGCGCCGGGTCGAAGCGCTTGACCGCCTTCATCAGGCCGATATTGCCCTCTTGAATGAGATCGGCATGGGGCAGTCCGTAACCCAGGTACTGCCGCGCCGTGGACACGACCAGCCGCAAGTGCGAGAGCACCAGCTTTCCGGCGGCGTCTTTGTCGCCCTGCTCGCGCCAAGAGCGCGCCAGCCGCGCCTCCTCCTCGGCGCTGAGCATCGGCAGGCGATTGACCGCGCTGATGTAGGCGTCGATATTGCCCAGACTGGGCAGAGTAAGGGGAAACGCGCCATCAACCTGGGCCGGGCGCAAAACAAGTGCGGCTGACTGAGTATGGGTCATGGATGGAAATCTCCTGTGTCATGGCGATATTAGCACTCACGGATAGAGAGTGCTAAACGCGAAAAGTTCCTCGTAGAGTTTCTTTCAGAAGGCGAGTCATCCGGCCTTGATCCGACATTTCCACACGCCGACTGAGGGCTGATTGCGCAATCATTTCACTGAATTCTTATGTCACGATTAGACTTGCGTCAATGTCCAAGGCCTTTCGTCCCCTCCTGATTCTGCTGCTCGTCCTGCTGCCCCTGCGCGGCTGGGCGCAAGTCAGCATGGCGGCGGGCGACTGTGTCGCCAGCGCTGCGCCGCAGTCCGCGCAGGCGCCCCTGCACGGCCAGGGCGACATGACGGCCATGGACATGACGGCGGCAGAGCCCTGTCACACTGCCTCAGGCGCCGATTGCGGTTCCCACGATCACCAGCACTGCGTGATCTGCCACCTCGCCGTGGGCCAGCCCTCGCCGCTCACCCTGCTGCTGGCCGACGCCGCACAGCACGCCTGCCCGCCAGCGGCCAATACCGCCTGGCACAGCGCCGATCCGCGCACCCTGCAACGCCCACCCCGAGTCTGACCCGCATTTGATTCCCGGTTGCAACGCGGGTCGCAAGACTTGCGCTGCGCATCGTGTCGCCACGCGCTGTCGTGGCTTGAATGAGGTGTCTTTTCATGTGGAACAAATCCAGACCGCAGGTGCGCCTGCGGACGCTGCGGCTCGCCCCCTTGGCCGCAGCGGTGCTGCTGGCGGCGTGTGCGCCGCTGCAAACCCGGCAGTCACTCCAGGCCGTGAGCGCCATCACCCAGCCCCACACCGGGGCGCCGCTGCAACTGCAACGCAATGCCGCCCAGCGCCAGGACGCGCAAGCGCAGATCGACGCGCTGCTGGCCAGACCGCTCGGCGGCGATGATGCCGTGCGCATCGCCCTGCTCGGCAGCCCCGCGCTGCAGGCGCTGATCGCGCAGGCTCAGGCCGATTCCGCCGCCTCCACCGGGTTCGCCCGGCTGTCCAACCCGGTGTTCGGTTTCGAGCGTCTGCTTCAGGGAGGCGGGGTGGAAATCACCCGCGCGTTGAGCTTCGGCCTGCTCGACCTGCTCACCCTTCCCAGGCGCTCGCGCATCGACGCCGCACAGCAGGAGCAGATCCGCCTCGCCCTCGCCCGCGATGTGCTGCGTACCGCGGCACAGGCGCGCACGGCCTGGGTGCTGGCAGTCGCCGCGCAGCAAACCGCCGCCTACGACCGCGACGTGGAAGACGCCGCTCAAGCCACCGCCACCCTGGCCGAGCGCATGCGGCAAGCCGGCAACTTCACCAGGCTCGATGCCGCGCAGCA
>JAQTVS010000205.1 GCA_028706735.1 Thiomonas sp. | reverse complement strand
CGGCGGCGCTGCCCCCCGAGGGGGCTGGCCCCGCCTTGGGACGGCCCGGCGGCGGGGCCGTCGCCCCCACGCTTGCCGCTGGCGCGGCGGCGCTGCCCCCCGAGGGGGCTGGCCCCGCCTTGGGACGATCTGACGCCGTCACGCTGCTCTCCACACCGTCATTCCACCGGGCTTGTCTTCGAGCACGATGCCCTTTGCGGTGAGCTCGGCGCGGATGCGATCGGCCTCGGCAAAGTTGCGTGCCTGTTTGGCGGCAACGCGTTCCTGCACCAGCTGCTCCACCCACGCCGCATCCACTGCGGCGGCCTTGCTTTGCAGGAACTCGCGCGGGTTCTGCTGCAGCAGACCCAGCACGCCGCCCAGCCCTTTGAGCAGGCTGGCCAGCGTGGCATCGCCGGACTTGTTGAGTTCGGTGGCCAGTTCAAACAGCACCGCCATGGCTTCCGGGGTGTTGAGGTCGTCGTTCATCGCGGCGGCAAAGGCCTGCGCGCGCGGATGATTCCAGTCAACCTGGGCAGTGAGATCGGCGTAGGGGTCAAGCGCGGTATACAGCCGGGTGAGCGCGGCATGGGCGTCCTGCAGATGCTCGTCGCTGTAGTGAAGCGGGCTGCGATAGTGCGCACGCACGATGAACAGCCGCACAGTTTCGGCGTCCACATGTTTGAGGATGTCGCGGATGGTGAAAAAATTGCCCAGCGATTTGGACATCTTCTCGCCGTCCACCCGCACGAAGCCGTTGTGCAGCCAGATATTGGCCATGGTCTTGCCGCTGGCGCCTTCACTCTGCGCGATTTCGTTTTCGTGGTGCGGGAATTGCAGATCAGCCCCGCCCCCGTGGATATCGAAAGTTTCTCCCAGCAGTGCGCAACTCATGGCCGAGCATTCGATGTGCCAGCCGGGACGGCCCGGGCCGTCTGCAGAGGGCCATTTCACCTCATCGGGCTCGGAAGGCTTGGCGGCTTTCCACAGCACGAAGTCCAGCGGGTCTTGCTTGGCGGTGTCCACCTCAACACGCTCTCCCGCGCGCAATTCATCGAGCGATTTGCCGGAAAGCTTGCCGTAGCCCGCAAAGGCGCGCACATGGAAGTTCACGTCGCCCGCGCTGTCGCGGTAAGCGAGGCCACGCTCCTTGAGCTTGCCGATCAGATCGAGCATCTGCGGCACATAGTCGGTGGCGCGCGGCTCGTGGGTGGGGCGCTCCACGCCAAGGGCGTCGGCGTCTTCATGCATCGCGGCGATGAAGCGATCGGTCAGCGCACGGATGGTCTCGCCGTTGTCCTGGGCGCGACGGATGATCTTGTCGTCAATGTCGGTGATGTTGCGCACATAGGTGACCTGCAGTCCCTGCGTTCTGAGCCAGCGCTGCAGCAGGTCGAACACCACCATCACCCGCGCATGCCCAATGTGACAGTAGTCGTACACCGTCATGCCGCAGACATACATGCGGACATGGCCGGGTTCGATCGGCGTCAGGCGGACTTTCCCGCGGGTGAGGGTATTGTGGAGATGCAATGCAGTCATGGGATGGGGTTTGGGAACAGGAGTTTGTGCGCGGGCGCGCGCTGTCCCCGGATAAAATTAAAAACTTAGCACAAGCAGCCGATTCCCGGCTTGACGCGCTGCGTTTGAAACCGCCCCCGCGCGTCGCCTGTCCGCACGGCGTTTGTCCAGACCTCAGACCAGCCACCCTATGCGCTATCGTCTTCTTGCCACTCTGATCGCCCTCGCCATGAGCGCCCCCGCTGTCTGGGCGGCAGATGCGGCCAGCGTCTCGCAGAGCCTGCAAAAAGGCGACCTGCAAAGCGCGTTGCAACAAGTGAATACGCTGCTGGCGCAAAAACCCAAAGATCCGCAGTACCAGTTCCTCAAAGGCGTCATCCTCACCGAGCAGAAAAAGGACGCGCAGGCCATCCAGATCTTCCAGTCACTCACCGAGCAGTACCCCGAGCTGCCGGAGCCGTACAACAACCTTGCCGTGCTCTACGCCCAGCAAGGACAGTACGACAAGGCCCGCGCGGCGCTGGACATGGCCATTCGCACCAACCCAAGCTATGCCACCGCCCAGGCCAATCTGGGCGACATCTATGCCAAGCTCGCCAGCCAGGCCTACCAAAAGGCGCTGCAACTCGCCCCAGACGAAAACGCCAGCGCCAAAGTCAAGCTCAACCTAATCCGCGAACTGTTCGAGCAGGGCAAGAACACCGCCGCAACACCGCTGAAGGTCACCACGGCCCAGCCGGTCAAGGATGCCAAGCCCGCCGCGCCCGCGCCAACCCCGAAGCCGGCCCGCGTTGCCGCAGAAAAACCTGCGGTGAAGCCCGAACCCGCACATGCTGCGCCGCCTGTTCCGGCAGCGCCCGTCGCCGTCGCACCAGTGGTTGAAAAGCCCAAGCCAGTTCCCGCAGCGGAGAAGCCGGCCAACAACACCGCCGCTGAAAAAGCCGACGTGGCAGACGCGGTCGAACGCTGGGCCGCCGATTGGGAGGACAAAAATCTGTCCGGCTACTTCGCCGCCTATGCACCCGACTTCAAGCCGGAAAAGGGGGTGAGTCTGGCAAGCTGGAAAGATCAGCGCCGCGCCCGCATTTCAGACAAGGCCAAGATCACCATCAAGGTGCATGACATGACAGTGCAAATCGAAGGCGACAAAGCCACCGCCCGTTTCCGCCAGCATTACACCGCGGGCGCGCTCGATTTCGACGGCCCGAAAACCCTGCAGATGCAGCGCGAAAACGGCAAGTGGCTGATCGTGCGCGAAATCGTCGGCTGAGTTGACGCCATCCCCCGTTCGTCCCCCACGCCTTTGCATGACGGTCCGCCAATGAAACGCGCGATTCGCCGCTCTCCCCTGCGCAAGCTGCTGCCTTGGGCGTTGCTGTGCGTGCCGCTGGTGTTCGCCGCACGCGCGGCAACCGACTACAACGCGACGCCCAACGGACTCAGCAGACTGCAGGAAGATCGCGTGGCCCGCCCCAAGAGCCTGGCCGCAGAAGAGGGCGGGGCCTCCGCACCGCCAGCCGCAGTCTCGGCCCGCACCCTGCTCAAACTCACCACATCCCTGAGCCGCCACCCTGACCAAGACGGCGCCGAGCGCCGTCTGCTGCACGCCTACGCGGAAGTCGCTGCCGGCCATCTCGACGCCGCCCGCGCCCAGGCCGAACAACTCGTGCGCGACCACCCGCATTTCTCCCTGGCGCAACTGCTGCTGGGCGATGTGATGCAGGCCAGCCGCGGCGACACCGCCGGCTTTGCCGCGGCGCCTGCGCCCAGCTCGCCGCAAGAACTGGCGCCGCAAAACGCCCGCATTCTGGAACTGCGCGCGGAAGCGCTGGCGCGACTCGGCGCGGGCAAGACCCAGGTCGGCGACATAAAGACGCCGCTGGGCATTTATTTCGTCACTCTGAAAATCGGCACCAAAGACCTCAAGCCCCTCTACGGCGCAGGCGCCCTCACGCTGATCTACCCCAACGAGTGGGACAAGCAGCAGGGTCACACCGGTTTTGGCGTGTGGCTGCACGGCGCCCCACCCAACAGCGACACCCGCGTGCCGCTGGCTTCGGACGGCTGCGTGGTGCTGTCCAACCCGGACGTGCGCAGCCTGATGGCCGACACCCCGGCGGGCGGCACGCCCGTGGTCATCACCCGCCATGTGCAGTGGCTGGATGCGCCGCAATGGGCCGCGCAGCGCCAGCGCATCACCGCCCAGTTGCAGGCCGACATCACCCGTTCCGCCACGCAAGGACTGCGGCCGCAGGATGTGCTGGCAGCCGCCTCCGCTGCGCATGCGCCTGCGCAAACAACCCCTGTCAACCCCGGAGCATTGACCATCCTGCAATACCCGGGGCAAATCGTCGTGCAGTACAGTGCTGCCGATTCTCAAGGAAACGCAGGGCCGCCCCAAGTTTCCTTGACCCCCACGGGGGGCGGGCTGGGCCATCCCCTCCCGACCTCCCCCACGCCGTGGGGGAGGTGAGATCACTCCCTCCCCACGAGTGGGGAGGGATGGGGTGGGGAGTGCCCGGCCCTGGGGGGCGCTCAGTCGCCAATACGCAGGGCAACACCCTCTATCGTCAATACTGGGCCCAGCGCAGCGCGCAATGGCAGCTCATTTTCCAAGGAAGCGTTTCATAATGGATTTCAGCTTGAACACCCCGTCCCACCCAGCGTTCCCCACTCTGCGGCGCATGCTGCGGCAGCGCATCGCCCCCGTCCTCGCCGCGCTGAGCCTGATGTCCGCAGCCGCACTCCCCGCCGCGCAAGCTGCTGACGCCCCCGCCGCCCAACCCAAGGTGGAGTTCACCACCACCATGGGCAAATTCGTGGTGCAGCTCGACCCCGCGCGCGCGCCCAAAACCGTGGCCAATTTTCTCGGCTATGTGAAAAGCGGCTTCTACAAGGGCACAATCTTCCACCGCGTGATTCCCGGCTTCATGGTGCAAGGCGGCGGCTTCACAGCCAACATGCAGAAAAAACCCACCCGTGCGCCGATTCCGCTGGAAAGCCAGAACGGTCTGCGCAATCTGCGCGGCACCATCGCCATGGCCCGCACCTCCGACCCCAACTCGGCCACCTCGCAGTTTTTCGTCAACGTGGCCGACAACGCCAGCCTCGATTACCCCAAGCCTGACGGCTACGGCTATGCCGTGTTCGGCAAAATCGTCTCGGGCATGGACGTGATCGACAAAATTGTCGCCGTGCCCACCAAAAATGACGGCCCGTTCCAGAACGTGCCGGTCAAGCCCATCGTCATTGAAGACGCCAAACTCCTCAACTAAACCTGAAAGCAGAAAGTCCATCATGGTCGAACTCCAAACCAACCACGGCAATATCCGCATCGAACTCGACACCGAGCACGCCCCCAAGTCCAGCGAAAATTTCCTGGCCTATGTGCGCTCGGGCCACTTTGACGGCACCGTGTTTCACCGCGTGATCGACGGCTTCATGATCCAGGGCGGCGGCTTCACCCCAGACATGAAGCAAAAGCCCACCCTCGCCGCCATCCAGAATGAAGCCAACAACGGCCTGAAAAACGACCGTTACACCCTCGCCATGGCCCGCACCTCCGACCCGCATTCGGCCACCGCGCAGTTCTTCATCAACGTCGCCGACAACGCCTTCCTCAACCACACCGCCCCTTCCGCGCAAGGCTGGGGCTACGCTGTATTCGGCAAAGTGGTCGAGGGACAAGAGGTGGTGGACAAGATCAAGAGCGTGAAAACCGGCCGCAAGGGCTTCCATGACGACGTGCCGCAGGAAGACGTGGTCATCCTCAAGGCCGTCGAAGTCTGACGACAACATCACGGCAAGATCGGAGCGGCAGTTCGCGTGTCGGCTAGTGCAGTGTTTTACGCTTGATGGAACAAATTAAACCGATGGATTTGGCGTCAGGGCAAGGCGCCAACCACAGCGATACCCATAGGTATCGCGCGGATTGGCAACGCCGTCCAGGCGGCAAAGACGCGGTTTTATGTTCCAGATAGCGTGAAACACTGCACTAGCAGATGAAGGTTGCGCGGATGTGTGCCAGACCGCACTGTGCGGGCATGTCCACGCTTCAGGGACAAACTCAGCCGATCCAGACGCAACCCGCCTGCCGTCCGGTGACCGCCTGCCTGCGGTAA
>JAQTVS010000204.1 GCA_028706735.1 Thiomonas sp. | reverse complement strand
TGCATGAAACGCCGCATCGCCAAGCCGCAGCAAGTCAGGTAGGACGGCGCCTGGCTGCGCAGCTTTTTCTCACGAACGGTTTCGGCAACCGCCATGCCTTCGAAGGGATTGATGACCATGCAGGCGACGGAGGCCGTGGCGGTGATTTTTTCGGCCAGCCCGGGCAAGGCCGATGAGCCGCCGGCCAGCAGGATGTAATCGACCCGGCCAAACGGCGTGGCGCGGTAGAAAAACTGCAGCGCCCGCGCGACTTCCTGGGTGAGGCTGTCCATATAGGGAGAAAGCACCTGGGTGGCGTAGTCGTCGGGCAGATCGGCCGCGCGTTTTTTGGTCTCGGCCTCTTCCAGCGAAAACCCGTAGGTGCGGGCAATCATCTGGGTGAGTTGCGCGCCGCCAAAGGCCTGGTCGCGGTCGTACAGGGTTTCGCCGTTGCGCAGCACCTGCAGGCTGGTGGAGGTGGCGCCCACTTCAAACAAGGCGACGAGCAGATCCAGGCCGGCGCGCGGCAGACGTTCGATGAGGCGCTGGGCGGCCAGGCGGGAGGCGAACGCCTCGATATCCATGACCACGGGCTTGAGCCCGGCAGCCTCGGCAACGCCACGACGATCATCCACCTTTTCGCGGCGGGACGCGGCGATCAGCACTTCCTGATCGCCGGGCGAGGTGGCGCTGGGGCCGAGGACGCTGAAATCGAGCGCGACTTCGTCGATGGCGAAAGGGATGTACTGATTGGCTTCGCTTTCCACCTGCACTTCGATTTCCTCCTCGCGCAATTCGCCAGGAAGAACGATTTTTTTGGTGATGACGGCGGACGGCGGCAGCGCCATGGCAACCTGCTTGGCCTTGGTGCCGCTTTTGCGAACGACCTTGCGCACGGCCTCGACCACATCGTCGAGCTTTTCGATATTGCCGTCGACAACAGAGCCCTTTTCGAGCGGCTCCATGGCGGCGCGCAACAAGGTGTACTGGCCGCGGTCGTCCATGTCGAGTTCAACGAGCTTGACGCTGGAACTACTGATGTCCAGCCCGATCATTGGCGCGCGGCGCTTGCGAAACAGACTGCCTAATGTGGCCACTGAAGACCCCCCGATTGGATTTGCAACATTGTGCGCAGAATCGAGTGCCAGCTTTTTGGCGCATCGAAATGCGTGCTGGCCCCCGTTCGCGCTACGGATTGTTTGTGCTGCGAATGCATATTTTTCCTTCGATCCTAACAACAAGTCCTTGATTCAATAACGTGTAAACCCCGGCTTGGTGCAAAAGCGTTGCAAAACTCCCACGACGCCTTTTGCAATGTGTCTTGTGCATTCTTACGGCACAAGAGCGCGGTTTTTTATAATTTGCAACAAAATTTCTCGCCGTACCATCATGACGCCCTGGCGCCGGAACTGCGGCGGGCTCCTTTCTGATTGCGTCGGCTCTGCGCCGCAGCGGCCCGTCGGCGCATCTGTCCACCTGACTTCATGAGCACATCCTCCGCTTCTCCCCCGCCCTCAGCGCCGCGCGCGCGCATGCCTTGGTGGTGGCGCGCCCTGATCGGCCTCGCGGTTGCCGCAGTCGGGTTGTTGCTGGCCGCTGCGCTCACTGTGGGTCTGGTGCTGGCCTTCAGTTGGCCGCGTCTGCCCGACATTTCGGAGCTGCAAAACTACCAGCCCCAGCTGCCGCTGCGGGTCTATTCGGCCGATGGGCTGCTGCTTGGAGAGTTTGGCGAGGAACGCAGGGTGTTTGTCCCGATCGAGCAGATCCCCGATCTGATGAAGAAAGCGGTGCTCGCCACTGAGGACGACCGCTTTTATCAGCATGGCGGCATCGACTGGCAGGGCGTCGCCCGCGCCTTGCTGGCGAATCTGGAGCGCTCACGCAGCCAGGGGGCGTCGACCATCACCATGCAGGTAGCGCGCAACTTCTACCTGTCGCGCGAAAAGACCTTCACCCGCAAGCTGTTCGAGGTGCTGCTGGCGCTGAAAATCGAGCAGCAGATGAGCAAGGACCAAATCCTGCAGCTCTACATGAACCAGATTTTCCTGGGGCGCAAAGCCTATGGATTCGGCGCTGCGTCCCAGGCGTATTTCGGCAAGCCGCTGGATCAGTTGTCGCTCGCGCAGATGGCCATGCTGGCAGGCCTGCCCAAAGCGCCCTCGGCTTACAACCCCATCAGCAACCCGCAGCGCGCACGCCAGCGCCAATTGCATGTTTTGACGCGCCTGCAGCAACTCGGCTGGATCAGTCCGACACAGGCGCAGCAGGCGCGGGACGAACCTCTTGCGCTGCGCACCGCGCAGCCCGACCAGGACATCCATGCGGGCTACATCACGGAAACTGTGCGGCAGATGGTGTTCGACCGCTATCAGGAGGCCGCCTACACCCGCGGGCTGAATGTCTATACCACCATCCGCGCCCGCGACCAGTTCGCCGCGTGGAAGGCGGTGCAGGCTGGCGTGCTGTCGTATGAGCTGCGGCAGCCTTATCGCGGGCCGGATGCGTTCATCGAGTTGCCCAGCGCGGTCGGCGCCATTCCCGATGCGATCGAGCAGGCCTGCGCCGACCGCACCCCCGCCGACGGCATGCAGTGCAGCGTGGTGCTCAGCGCCTCCCCCACTCTGGTGAAAGTGATGACGGGCGCCGGGCAGATTGCCTCCATCTCCGGCGCCGGGCTGCGCCAGGTGCGGGCGCTCGGGCTGTCAGACAAGGCCCAGCCTGCGGTCAAGCTGCGCGCTGGCGCGGTGGTCTGGCTGGCGGCTGACGGCAAGGATCAATGGGTCATCACGCAGTTGCCGCAGGTGCAGTCGGCTTTTGTGTCAATGAACCCGGACAATGGCGCCATCATCGCCTTGGTGGGCGGCATGGATTTCGCCCGCAACAAGTTCAACCACGCCACGCAGGCCTGGCGGCAGCCGGGTTCGAGCTTCAAACCCTTCATCTATTCCGCCGCGCTGGAACAAGGCATCACGCCGCTGACCGTGGTGAATGACGCACCGTTGTTTTTTTCTGCGGCGCAAACCGGCGGCGAATCGTGGGAGCCGAAAAACTACGACGGCAAATATGAGGGGCCGATCAGCCTGCGGCGTGCGGTGGCGCAATCGAAGAATATGGTCGCCATCCGCGTGCTCGACCACATCGGCCCGAAATTTGCGCAAACCTGGAGCGCGCGCTTTGGCTTCGAGGCCAGCCGCCAGCCGCCCTACCTCACCCTGGCGCTGGGGGCGGGCACGGTCACTCCCCTGCAAATGGCGCGGGCCTACAGCGTGTTTGCCAACGGCGGCTACCTGCTCAAGCCCTACCTCGTCAGCAAAATCACGGACGCTCAAGGACAGGTGTTGTTCCAGGACAAACCGCAGCAGGCAGGGGATGAAAAGCTGCGCGTCATCTCGCCACGCAACGCCTATGTGATGGACAGCCTGCTGCAGGAAGTCACGCGCACCGGCACCGCAGCACGGGCGCAGGCCACGCTCAAGCGCCCTGACCTGTACGGCAAGACGGGGACAACCAACGACTTTCTGGATGCCTGGTTCTGCGGTTTCCAGCCCAGCCTGGTGGGCGTTTCCTGGGTGGGCTACGACACGCCGAAAAAACTCGGCAGCAAGGAAACCGGCGGCGCGCTGGCCCTGCCCATCTGGATCCGCTACATGCAAACCGCCCTGCAGGGGGTTCCTGTGGCCAGCTATGCGCAACCGCCGGGCATCGTGGTGGAAAACGGCGAGCCGGTCTATAGCAATTTCGCCGATGGCTCTGGGGTGCGCAGCCTGGGACTGAGCGATCCCTCGCCGGTGCCAGACGTCACGCCAGATGAGCGCAACTCCATCCTCGACCTGTTCAAAGGGGGGAATTGACGCCGGGGCATCTCTTGCCCTCCCCTTCCGTCACAGGCTGGGAAGGTGAAACGGCGGTGCGTCCAGCGTCTCCATCACGCGATACAGCGCCGCGCCCAGTGTTTCCCCGGTGCGGGTATCGCACCAGTGGCTGCCGCTCCACACAAAGTGGTGCGCCCCGGCGCGTGAGGCCAGCCAAAGCTGGTGCGTGGGCTGCTGCAGGTTGACGATGACCTGATCGCCACTTTCAAGTTCCAAGCGCAGCACGGCGCCATCGCGCTTGGAGTCGAGATCGGCGGCGTCGGCGGCGGTTTCGATCGCAGCCATCGCCTGTTCGGCGATCTGCAGGTAACGGGTATCGTCGAGGGTGTCGGACATGGAGCGGCTGATACACTGATTTTCAATGAAGACACAGCTTAATCGACCTGGTTTTTCGCGTGCTCGCATGCGCCTGATTGCCTTGATGGGCGTGATTGCTTTGCTCGGCGGCTGCGGCCAGACCGGCCCGCTGTATTTGCCAGCGCCCGTCGCGCCTCTACCTGCGCAGGCGGCCTCCGCCGCCCCCCACTGATGTCCCGCCTTTCCCTGTCTGCCCGATGAAAATTCTGACGCTCCCCACGCTGCCAGGCAATCCGCAAATTGCCTACATCCAGACCTGCCTGCACATCGAACAGGTGAGCGCAACGTCGATTGCCGAAACGTTCGACACACCGACTTATGTGTACTCGCGCGCCGCCATCGAGCAGGCTGCACAGCAATACATGGACGCGGCCTCCCGCAGCCCGGTACGGGTGGCACTGCGCTATGCGGTGAAAGCCAATTCCACCCTGGCCGTGCTGCAAGTTCTGGCGCGCCTGGGCTGGGGCTTCGACATCGTCTCCGGCGGTGAATTGCAACGCGTGCTCGCCGCTGGTGGCGAAGCGGGCAAGGTGGTGTTCTCCGGTGTGGGCAAGACTGCGGCGGACATGCGCCTGGCGCTTGATGCCGGTGTGGAGTGCTTCAATCTGGAGTCGCCCAACGAACTGACCGTGCTCAACCGTGTGGCGCAAGAGGCGGGCAAGGTCGCCCGGGTGGCGCTGCGCGTCAACCCGGACGTGGACGCCGGAACGCACCCTTATATTTCCACCGGGCTGAAGACCAACAAGTTCGGCATCGCCCAGGAGCAGGCGGTTGCGCTGGCGCTGCAAACCGCGCTGCTGCCGCATGTGCAACTGATCGGCATCGCCAGCCACATCGGTTCGCAAATCACCTCGGTCGAACCGTATCTGGACGCGCTCGACAAGGTGCTCGATCTGGTGGAGTCACTGGAGCACAAAGGCGCGCAAATTGCGCACATCGACCTGGGCGGCGGGCTCGGCATCCGTTACAACCACGAGACCCCGCCCACGCCACAGGACTGGCTGGCCCCACTGCTGGCGCGCATTGCGGCGCGCGGTTTCGGCCATCGCACCGTAATGGTGGAGCCGGGCCGCTCCATCGTCGGCAATGCCGGTGTGCTGCTCACGCGCACCCTGTACCTCAAGTCCACGCCTGCCAAGCATTTCGCAGTGGTCGACGCCGGCATGAATGATCTGATCCGCCCCGCGCTTTATGAAGCCGAGCAAGTCGTGGCCCCCGCGGAAGTCCGCGCAGCCCCGGCGCTGAAGTACGACATCGTTGGCCCGGTCTGCGAATCCGCCGACTGGCTGGCGCGCGACCGCGCCCTGGCGTTGGAATAAGGCGACCTGCTCGCGGTGCTGTCCAGTGGCGCGTATGGCGTGGTGATGGCGTCCAACTACAACAGCCCCGGCCGCCCTGCGGAAGTGCTGGGCGA
>JAQTVS010000203.1 GCA_028706735.1 Thiomonas sp. | reverse complement strand
CACTTGCGTGGCGGTCTCCACCGCGAGCTTGCCGCAGGCGAAATAGTCGAGAAAAAACAGCGGCTCGGCGCCCTGCACCAGCACGTCGTTGACGCTCATCGCCACCAGATCCACGCCCACCGTGTCGTGCCTGCCCCATTCGAAAGCGAGCTTGAGCTTGGTGCCCACGCCGTCCGTGCCCGACACCAGCACCGGCTCAAGGTAGCGCTTGGGCACCTCGAACAAGGCGCCGAAGCCGCCAATGCCGGCGAGCACGCCGTCGCGCAACGTCCGCTTGGCCAGGGGTTTGATCGCGTCCACCAGCGCATCGCCAGCGTCGATGTCCACGCCGGCGTCGCGATAGGTCAAGGGGGTTTTTTGCATGATGGGCAAGGTCTGAAAAAGCAGGGCAGGCACATGGCGCTGCGCGCGCGCAGCGCCATGTGCCGCATAAAATGGCAAGCTGTAGATTTTAGAGTGCGCGCGCCTTGCGTCTGCCAGCAACCCTCCAGCGAAACACGTCCTGCGCCATATGCTCCTGTCCCCGCCCCTCAAAAACGCACTTCTCTGGCTTGGGATCGGTGTCGCTGCACTATGGTTGATCTGGCTGCTGGGCAGCATCCTGATGCCCTTTCTCGTCGGCATCACCCTGGCCTATGTGCTGCATCCGTTGGTGGAAAAACTCAAGCGTCGCCGCATCCCGCGGGCGCTGGGCGCGGCCTTGGCCATCACCGTGGCCATCGGATTGTTCGTCGGCTTGTTTTTGCTGCTGGTGCCGGTGGTCGGCCAGATCGTGCCGCTGATCCGCGAAAAATTTCCGCTGCTGCTGCAAACCATCGTCGACTGGGGCACCCCGTTGCTGGCCCGGTTCGATGTCCATGTCAAGTTCGACCCCGCCAGTGTGCAGCAGACCCTGACCAAATATCTGAGCATTCATGGCGAAGACTGGGCCGCGCTCTTGCTGCGCTCGGCCAGCACGGGCGGCATCGGCCTGCTTGTCCTGCTGGGCAATCTCACGCTGATTCCGGTTGTTGCCTTTTACCTGCTTCTCGACTGGGGTCAAACGCTGACGCGGCTGAGCGCACTGATTCCACCCAGACACCGCGATGCCGTGCTGCGCTTTTTCCACGACTGCGATGTCATCCTCGGCCAGTATCTGCGCGGTCAGTTGCTGGTGATGCTCATCCTGGCGTTCTACTACTCCGCCGGCCTGGCGATCGCTGGATTCAGTCTGGCGCTGCCCGTGGGCATCTTCACCGGGCTGGCGGTGTTCGTGCCCTATGTGGGCTTCGGCCTCGGCCTGCTGCTCGCGCTCGCGACCGGTGCGCTGCAATTTCTGAGCTGGTATGGCGTCATCGCGGTAGCCGTCGTTTACGGCATCGGGCAGTTGATCGAATCGCTCTACATCACGCCAAAATTCGTCGGCGATAGCATCGGCCTGCATCCGCTGCTGGTCATTTTCATTTTGCTGGCCTTTGGCACCCTGTTCGGCTTCTGGGGCATTTTGCTCGCCTTGCCTGCGGGCGCCGTGCTGCTGGTCGTGGCGCGCCGCCTGCTGGACTGGTACCGCCAGAGCGCGCTATTCGTCTGACCCATGCCCCGGAACGCAACGCTGCAAGCCTCTCCACCTGCCAGCCTGGCCGCGCGCCAGAAGATCCTGCCGCTGGAGTGGGAACCCGATCAGACCCTGGACAATTTCAACCCTGGCACGCAGAGCGATAACGCCCTGGCGCTGCAGGCCTTGAACGACCTCCTGCAACAGCGCAGCCACGGCGCGCTATACCTCTGGGGCGAAACCGGCAGCGGCAAGAGCCATCTGCTGTGGGCAGCCTGCCATGCACAGCAACAGCAGGGCCGCTGGGCTCTGCTGCTCACGCCGCAAGCCCCGGCGTCCGCCTGGCCGGATGTCAGCGATCTGCTGTCGCAAACTGCTGGCGGCCTATTGGCGGTGGACGACACGCAAGGCCTCTGCGACTGGCAGCAGGACTGGCTGTTTGGCCTGTACAACGCCGCGCGCACCGCCAACCTGCATTTTCTTGCCAGCGGCAATGCCAATCCGGCCGCGCTGCCGCTGCGCGCAGACCTGCGCACCCGCCTGAGCTGGGGGCTGGCGCTGCGTCTGAGCGCGCCGGATGACGCCCTGCGCGCCCGCGTGCTGCAGCGCCTGGCGCACGAACGCGGCTACGCTCTCAGCCCCGAACTGCAGCACTACATGCTGACCCACCTCAGCCGGGACCTGTCCAGGCTGGCCGTGCTGATGGCCGCGTTTGACCGCTATGCTCTGGCCACGCAGCGCCCAGCCACCGTGCCTCTGCTCAAATCCCTCCTGGCGGAGCAGCCGCAACTGCTGCAGGCCGCCACGCCCGACACCGCTTGCGGCTGAGCACTCCACACCATGTCTTCACACTCCATGCGCAAGCTCGCTCTGTTTGATCTCGACAACACCCTGATTCCTTTCGACTCCGACCATGCTTTCGGCCAGTATGTGGCCGAACTGGGCTGGGTCGATGCCGAGCAGCATCGCCTGCAGAACGAGGCTTTTTATCGCCAGTACAAGGCCGGCACGCTCGACCTCGCCGCCTATCTGCGCTTCGCCCTGCAACCCATCGCCGGGCGCGACATGGCCGAACTGCACGCCGCGCACGCCGCTTTCATGCGCGACGTGGTGCTGCCGCAAATGCAGCCCGCTGCACAGCAACTGGTCGACCGCCACAAACAGGCGGGCGACCTGTGCTGCATCGTCACGGCCACCAACACCTTCGTCACCCGCCCCATCGCCGACGCCTTTGGCGTGGAACACCTCATCGGCGTCGAACTCGAACGCGACCCGCAGGGCCGCTACACCGGCAACTGGGTGGGCACGCCCTCGTTCCGCGAAGGCAAAATCATCCGCACCGAGCAATGGCTGGGCGCGCAAGGACTGGGCTGGGGCGACTTCGACCAGATCTGGTTCTACAGCGACTCGATCAACGATCGCCCCCTGCTCGAACACGCCACGCATCCCGTGGTTGTTCACCCCGACCCGCTGCTGGCCGAAGTCGCCCGCAAAAATGGCTGGCCCACACTCCAATTGCTAACATGAAACAGCCCCCTAACTTGCAACGCGCGTTTCCCCCCGAGGGGGATGTCAGTTCCTTCGGAACGGCCGTGCGGAACTGACATGATCCGCAAATTCATCAGCCGCTTGTTCACCTCGAACAAACCCGAAACCAACGCGCAAAGCCGCGGCCAGCGCCGCGATCTGCCACGCGCCCTGCACCAGATCGACGCCAGCCGCATTCCGGCCAACGCCCGCAACACCGTGCAGACCCTGCAGCAAGCCGGGTACGAGGCCTACATCGTGGGCGGCGCGGTGCGCGACTTGCTGCTGGGCCACAAGCCGAAAGACTTCGACGTGGCCACCAGCGCCACGCCCGAGCAGGTCAAGCCGCTGTTCAAGCGCGCGTTCATCATCGGTCGGCGCTTTCGCATCGTCCACGTCATGTATGGGCGCGACATCATCGAAGTCTCCACCTACCGCGCGCTGCACGACGCGCAGGCCGCCGAATCCGTCAGCGGCAACGAGCGCACCTCGCGCAAGGCGCTGGCCGACAAAACCCTGGCCGTGGACAGCAGCGGCCGCGTGCTGCGCGACAACGTCTGGGGCACCCTCGACGACGATGCCGAGCGCCGCGACTTCACCATCAACGCGCTGTACTACGACCCGATCCGCGATGTGGTGGTCGATTACCACCAAGGCATGGACGATCTGAAAAAACGCCGCCTGCGCATGATCGGCGACCCCGCCGCACGCTACCGCGAAGATCCGGTGCGCATGCTGCGCATCGCCCGCTTCGCTGCCAAGCTGGGCTTCGACATCGACCCGGCCACGCTCGCGCCCATCGCCACCAGCGCCGACCTGCTCGCCAACGTGCCCGCCGCCCGCCTGTTTGACGAAACCATCAAGCTGCTGCAGACCGGCCACGCCGTCACCTCGCTCCAGCAACTGCGCCGCCTCGGCCTGCACCACGGCCTGCTGCCCTTGCTCGACCCGGTGCTGGAAAAACCCGAAGGCGAGCGCTTCATCACCTCCGCGCTGGAAGACACCGACGCACGCATCGGCCAGGGCAAGACCGCCAGCCCCAGCTTCCTGTTCGCCTGCCTGCTGTGGCACGACGTGGAACAACGCTGGAACGCGCTGCTGGCCGAAGGCATCGCCCCCCTGATGGCGCTCGACCAGGCCGCAGACGAGGTGCTCTCCGCGCAGGCCGAGCGTCTGGCCATCCAGCGTCGCATCGCCACCGACATGCGGGAAATCTGGTCGCTGCAATCGCGCTTCGAACGCCGCACGCCGCGTTACGCCAACAGCCTGGTCGAGCATCCCCGGTTTCGCGCCGCTTACGACTTTCTCAGCCTGCGCGCACGCAGCGGCCAAGCCGAGCAAGAGCTGGCGCAATGGTGGGAGGCTTTCCAGTTTGCCGATGCGCAGGGGCGCGCAGACATGCTGGCCGCCGCGCCGCAACCCAGTGCAGCGACCAAGGCCAAACGGCGGCGCCGGCGCAAAAAACCGGCGGCCACCGATGAGGCAGGCAGCAGTTCCGACGCGTCATCCACCGACTGAACACCGATGTCCTGCGCCGATGATGTCGTGGCCTTCATCGCCCTCGGCGCCAATCTGGGCGACGGCGCGGCTGCGCTGCGGGCCGCCGTGCAGTCCATCGACGCCCTGCCGCTGGTGCGGGTTGCGGCGCGGTCCAGCCTTTACCGCACCGCGCCGCAACAATCCAGCGGGCCTGACTACTGGAACGCGGTCATCAAGCTGCACACCGCGCAGTCGCCAGACGCGCTGCTCGACGCCCTGTTGCGCATTGAATCGGCCATGGGCCGCGAGCGCCCTGGCGGCGCAGTCAACGCGCCCCGCACGCTGGATCTGGACTTGCTGATGTACGGCGCCCTGCGCCGCCAGGCCCCAGAGCTGACCCTGCCGCACCCCCGCATGACGCAGCGGGCCTTTGTGCTCGCGCCGCTTGCCGAGGTCTGGCCGGAGGGCGCGCTGGAGGGCGTTGCCGTTGCAGAACTGGCAGCCCGGCGGATTGCCGAGGGCCAGGCCATCGAGCGTCTCGGCCCGCTGTAGCGCTGGCTCAGGCGCCGCCAAAAAACCGCTGCAGCACATAGGCGAGCCCGCCGGTCAGCGAACCCACGCTCATGAACAGAGCGAAGATCACCACCAGAACCGGCCCCCAGCCGTTCGCACTGCGGCGGCCATTCGCCGCGTTCCAGCGGGCATCCCATTTTTCGTCTGAAGTCAGGCCGATGACCAGGGTCTGCACCACCACCGCAATCACCACAGCAACAAACACGCCGAGCAGCATCCAGGTCAGCGTGTCATCCTGGCCGTTTTGCACAAAACGATGCAGGCCATACAGTCCCGCCAGAAACAAGGGGCCATGCACCCAGGCCCACGGATCACGCCAGCCATGCAGATAGAACCGGTGGCCGCCGAAAACGCCCGTCAGCAAGGCCAGCAAAGAGGCGATGAATCTGTCCTTGAACCCCGTTTGATCGATCATGGACAGGTCCTCAAACGGGGGCTGTCTCGGCGCCCGGGCCCAGCGCGCGTTGCATCAAAACCACGTCAAGCCAACGCTCGAATTTCCAGCCGACAGCAGGGAGCCG
>JAQTVS010000202.1 GCA_028706735.1 Thiomonas sp. | reverse complement strand
ATACCCTCAGCGACCTGCTGCGCTCGGTGCTCGGCGCGCTGGAAAACATCGAGGGCGTGGTCGCCGGCACGCTGGGCAGGCCAGATGCCCAGGGCGTGCTGCAGTTCGAGCACGCGTTCGGCAGCCGCTTCAAGTCGCTCTACCTCGACCGCATCGGCGCCGACGGTGTGGCGCCAACCCTGGTGCGGGGCGATACGGCCGAGGGTCTGGGCGCCTCGGGACGGGCCTGGCGCAGCCGCCAGGCGCAGTTCACCGCGTCCTATTCGACCGATCCCGCCATCCGGCCGTGGAAGGCGCTGGCGCACGAACTCGGTGTGCGCAGCGCGGTGTCCATCCCCATTCTGGATGCGTTCGGCCAGCCGATCGCGCTGATGGATCTATACAGCAGCTACCCAGGTTTCTTCACCAACGCGGCGCGCAAGGTGTTCATCGAGCATCTACAAAAAGTTCTCGGCCTGGCCTTCACCCGCTACGCCGCCAGCCCGTCTGGCGTGGTGCCTTATGCACGGCGGCAGTTTTATGTCGATCTGCTCGATCACGACGGCCTGAAGATGCACTATCAGCCCGTGGTCAGCCTGAGCACAGGGCGCCCGGTCAAATTCGAGGCGCTGGCACGCCTGCGGCGGCGGGACGGCGAGGGCTTGGTTTCGCCTGCGGAATTTCTTCCCGTGCTCGGCGCGCAGGACATGTGGCGCCTGTTCAGCCTGGGACTGGAGCAGGCGCTGCATGCGCGCCACCGCTGGGCGCAGCAGGGCGTCGAGATTGATGTCTCGGTCAATATGCCGCCGGTGGCCCTGAGCGATCCGCGTTATGTGGAGCGGGTGGAACAGCTGCTGCGCAGCCACGCGGTGGACCCGCGCCGCCTCACCCTCGAATTGCTGGAAAGCGGCGATCTCGATGTGGCAGTTCCGCACGGCCGTTCCGAAGGAACTGACACCCCCTCGGGGGGAATCGAGCGCAGCGATTCAGGGGGCCGTTCCGTCCTGGAGCGCCGCGACGCGCTGCTGGCGCGGTTTCGCGCCACCGGCGTGCGGCTGGCAGAAGACGATCTTGGCTCGGGCTACAGCTCGCTGCTGCGGCTCGACAGCTTTCCGTTCGACGAGGTCAAGATCGACCAAGGGCTGCTCAGCGGTCTGGGCAAAGCGCCGCGCCGTGCGCTTGATTTCATTCAGCATCTCACCCGCCTGGCGCACGATCTGGGCAGCCTGGTGGTGGTCGAAGGCCTGGAATCCGCGGGGCTGGTGGAGGCCGCAGTCATTTTGCAAGCCGATGCAGGGCAGGGCTACGGCCTGGCGCGCCCCATGCCTGCCGAAGCCGTGGTGGAGTGGGTGCGCGGATTTCATCTGCACATCGACCGCGACCACCCGCGCACCGCACTGGGCGTATATGCCGCCCACCTGCTGTGGGAAATGCGGCTGAGCTACATGACCGCCTGGCCGGACGCCCTGCCGCCGGCGACCCGAGCAGCAACCGCGCTGCACCACTATATTGAAGTGCAAGGGCTGGAAGGCGGCCTGCTGCATCAGGCGTATCTGCGGCTGATCAGCGCCCTGGCCGAGGGCGTGGACACTGCGGCGTTCGGGCAGGCGCAGGGGGACATGCGGCGGCAGCTTGATCAGCTCGTGCGGGCGGAATTGGAGATATAAATCCGGGGCTGCAAACCCGCATTGCCAGGGCTGCAGGTATTTATGCCAAAAAAGTCACACTTGCCCTAAAGTTCACTTCAGGCGTGCCGTTGAGCTTGGCAACAGGAGAGAATGCCACCATGATTCCCATCCAGAATTCAGCAGTTTCCAGCGCATCCACCGCAAGCAGCGGTGCGGCAGCGGCCTCGCGCCGCAGCTCCGCAGCGGCAGGCGCCGGCGGGCCGGGCGTGGCGAATGCGTCTGCGTCTGTGGCAGCCAGCGCCGAGCAGGTGTCGATCTCGAACGCCGGACAAATGCTGCAGATGGCCAGCACGCAGGGCGCCACCCCGCCCGCCAGTGACGCACGCATCGCCGCGCTGCAGGCCGCGATTCAGAGCGGCCAGTACGTGGTCGATCCGCAGCGCATCTCCAGCGGGTTGCTGCAGGACAGCCAGGCCTTGCTTGGCGCTTCCACGCCAGTCGGCAAGCCTTAAGCCGCTCCTGCACCACCCTGCCCCATCCTCCCAGGCCATCATGTCTTCTCCGGCCGAAGCCATTCTTCGCCAGCAGCTTGACGCGCTGCAGGCCTTTGACCGCCTGCTTGTGGCCGAGCATGCCTGCTTGCTGCAGGCGGGTGTCGATCAACTCCCCGCCCTGACCGAGCAGAAAACTGCCCAGCTTGCGGCGTTGGAGGCCATCGAGCAGCAACGTCAAGCCGCATTTCGACAGGACACTGCCGCCGGCACGCGTGCGCTCTGGGCGCAGGTGCAAACTCTGGCGAAGCAGGTGTCCCACGCCAACCAGCGCAATGGGGCCATGATCACGGCATTGACGCGCAACACCGAAGGCGCCTTGCACATCCTGCGTGGCGCCTCAGAGGAGGTTGGCCTTTACGGCGCACAGGGGCAGGGCCAGCAGGCTGGCGGTCCGGCGGCCCGGCTTCTGGCCAGCGCCTGAGCGCGGCGCGGCCTTGAATCGGTTTTTTTGCTGCACAGCGTTCCGCCTTCCCCATGCTCATCCTCACCCGCCGCCCTGGCGAAGCCATCCGGATTGGCGACAACATTCGCGTCGTGGTCTTGCAGTCCGCGCCCGGCAAAGTTCGCCTCGGCATTGAAGGGCCGATCGATTTGCGCATCCTGCGCGAAGAACTTTATGCGCAGATTAGCCAGGACAATCAGGCCGCGGTTGCACCGCAAGGCGTGTCGCTCGCACACTGGATTTCCGCCCCGGCGGATGGAGACGCAACGTGACGGGCGTGCAACAGATTGACTCTTCGGTGGACGCTGCCATGCCGGCCGCATTGCTGCCTACGCGGTTCGGCCCGCTGCCGTTTCAGCCCGGGCAGATCTGGACTGCCGAAACGCCGTTGCCTGGGTTTGAATCCTTGCAGCGCTTTGGTCTGATCAGCCTGCAGACCGAACGTCCCTTTGTCTGGCTGCAGTCTCTGGATGACGCCGCAGTCAGTTTTCTGCTCGTTCAGGCCGCGCATTTCGGGCTGCGCTTCGCCCGCCTGCCCGCAGACGCCATGCCGCTGGTGATGGTGTTGTTGCCCGAGCAGGCCGGTCAGGCGCTGCGGGCGCACCGGCAAGCGCCGTTGCTGTTCGATGCGCAGACCGGAACGCTGTCCCAGTTGATTGTTGAAGCGGCCGACGTCGAAGGCGATGGCGTGTTTGCGCCGCAAGTTGCGGTGGAACTGCCGGTCGGTTTTTCTCAGCGCGTTCTGGCGCTCGGTTGACTCAGCGCTTGGCTTCGCGCAGCAGTTCGCGGTCGCGCCGCTGCACATAGTTTTGCAGGCGCTGCTCGAATCCTGGCGCCATATTCAGGAACTGGATGCCGAGCTGGCGCACGGGCTGCCGTGTTTTTGTGTCGCGCAGGCTGCCGACATAGCGCACTTCGGCTTCGACCGCGAGTTCCACATCCTCCAGGCTGAACCGCACCAGCGGAATGTATTCCCCGGTGGTCAGGGCGTAGTCGAGTGCGGAAGGCACCAGCAGGCGCATGCCGTTGACGCTGAGGTCGTGGCATTGGCCGTAGAGCGGCTTGGCGCCGCGGCGCTGAATGTCCACGGTGCCGAGATCGCCCGGTGCGACCGAGACGCGGAAAAAATTGCGCCGCTGCAGGTAATAAATCAGCTCGGGGTAGGCGATGCGCAGCGCGCCGTATCCCTCGTAATCGAAACGCTCGATGAGTTTGGACTGAAAGCCGACGAACACGCCTTCATAGCGCCCGATGGTGAAAAACGGCGCGTGGTTCTCCAGCCGCCGGTTGCCGCCATCGGGGGTGAGTTCGTCGATGATCAGCCAATGCTTCGGGCGATTGACTGCCAGCAGGGTCGAGCTGAATTCTTCTGCCCGGTCGTGCGGCAGCACAGCCAGCGGTTCGTGGCGCTCGATGATCTTTTGCAGCACATGATCGGTTTTCTGCTCGGAATCGACCTGATATTCCTCGCGGAACAGTTTGGCGGTGACTTCTCTCATGGGGATTGCAGCACTCTACTCAGATGCCGAGCTGTTCCACCCAAGACAGCGCGGCGAGGTGCACGGAGCTGACGCGCCAGTCCTGGATGCCGAGCGCCGAGGAGAGGAAGTCGAGATTGTCAAAGTCGCGCTGTTCGACGGCGCGGGTGAGTTGCAGATAGCTGCCGAACACGCCGGTCTCGTTTTGCAGCGCCATGATGATGGGCTCGGACAGGGTGATCTCGGCCAGGGCCTTTTCCATGGGCACGCCAAGCATGATGTCGAGCATGGAAAAAATGCCGACGACGAAGGCGTTGTCGGCATCTTCCGCAGATAGGGTGTCTTTGGCGAGCAGTTCCATCATGCGGCCGCGGGTGATGGCGGTGCGCGCAATGGCTGGAGACGCGGCGTTGCCCGGCACGGTGGCCAGCAGCAGCGCGAGCCAGCGGAACAGCTTTTTGTAGCCCAGAATGGCCGCGGCATGGCGGAACGACGTGACCTCGGACATCAGCCCGAAACCCGAGGAGTTGATGTAGCGCAGCAGCTTGAAGGACAGCGCCGGGTCGCGCTTGAGCACCTGTTCGATCTCGTTCAGCTCGGCCTGGCGCATGACCAGATTCATCAGTTGCAGCACATTGGCATGCGCCGGGTTGATGACTTTGGCGCTGATGGTCTGCGGGCGGGCGAAGTAGTAGCCCTGGAAGTAGTGGAACCCGGCGTCGAAATAGGTCTTGAACTGCTCCGGCGTTTCCACCTTTTCCGCTACCAGCCGCAGGTTGCGGTGGCCTTCGGCCTTGCGCTGCAGCGCCACGGCGACATTGGCGGAAATCGACTGCACGTCGGCCTTGATGAAGCTGAGAAAGGGCAGCCACGCGGCGTACAGCGAGGCGGCGGCAAACGGCCCGGCGGCGAGCTGAAACCCGCGCTCGCGCAGCGGTTTGAGGGCGGCGGCCACTTCTGCGATGCCTGTGGCGTCGTCGCCATGGATGCGCGGCACTTCGAGCACGATGCGATCGGGGAAGACGATGTCCAGATGCTCGGCCTTGAGGTCTTCAACCACGCAGTTGATGAAGGCGAGTTTTTCGCCGAACAGGTTTTCGGAGCCGATGTTCGAGAGGGCGTTGAACAGCAGCACGCTGTCGGTCTCGGCGCTGTGTCGCGCGGGCGCCTGCTGCGCCGTGCTGCTCTCTCGCGCGAACAACTCGTAACCGACGATCTGCTGCTTGCGGTCGACGAGGGGTTGTCTTGCAATATGCGCGTGCATAACAGCGCTTTGCGGGTCGGGCAAGGCGCTTTCTGGCGAGTCGGCAGTGTTGTTCATGGGAACGGAAAAAAGTGTCTCGGTCGTTGCGTTGATGCTAGCAGCGGCCTGATGGCAAGAGACTGCGGCGCGGCGTCGAATAGCCACGCCTAGGAGCCTGTCGGGCTTTGGAATCGTCGGCGGCAAATGGGGCGCAGCAGTCCATTTTTGGCGACGCCGAAACATCGCAAGCTCGTTTTCACCGTCTTTTTGACCCATAGCGGGGCGATGGGTCTGCAAATTCGGCAAAAACTGTCCTCGCTGGGCCCCATTTTGGCTACGCCGCTCTCCGAGAACGCTTTCGACGACCAAAGCCCGACAG
>JAQTVS010000201.1 GCA_028706735.1 Thiomonas sp. | reverse complement strand
ATGTCGCGGCGCGTGACGATCACCTCGGCGGGGGTGATCTCCACCGTCTCCACCACCTCGGTACGGCGGATGAACACATGCACCATTCGCAAAGGCCATGGGGAAAGATCGACCCAAGGGATCCTGGTAAGAAAACAGCGTGCGGGGCGGCTCGCTACGAACCGCAATTTAAAGAGCATATGTGCATTATGTTAAATAAAGCATTCACTCAAAAGCCTCGGGGCGCCGAAGACCTGCCCCGGGCAAACGCCTGCGCCCGGTCTCAATCAGACAACTCATCCTCAGTTTCAAGCTCCTTGTCCAAACCGATGTTCTGGAGCTGATGCTTGAATTTGTGGCTGGCGTGGAAAATGACAACGCGGCGCGCAGCGATGGGAATGATCTCTCCGGTGCGTGGATTCCGCCCAGGCCGCTGCGCCTTTTCGCGCAATTGAAAATGGCCGAAACCAGACAGCTTGACGTCTTCTCCGCGCGCCAGTGCATCGCGAATTCGGTCAAAAAACGCGTCGACCATGTCTTTGGATTCGCGCTTGTTGAAGCCAATCCGTTCATACAACTGGTCAGCAAGTTCTGACTTGGTCAGTGTCGGTGTCTGCACTGAGTCGATCTGGATGCGTGCCATGTCTCTCCCTCGTTGGACGTTTTATTGTGTTTTGGCGGCGGGCTTCAGGCTCTGAGTTGCGCCCCGGTTTCTTGCGTCACCGCGGCCACCAAAGCTTGGCAAGCCGCATCGACGCGTTCGTCGGTCAGCGTTTGCACGTCCTGAAGCTGCAGCCGGAAAGCCATGCTCCGAAACGCGCTTTCACCCTGCGGGGTGAACAGGTCGAAAAGGTGCATGTCCCGAATGATGCCGCAAACCGCCAGATTTTGAATGGCGGAGCGTGCTGCCTGTTGCATTTGCGCGTAACTGATCGCTGTCGGCACCTGAAACGCCAGATCCCGCTGCACTGAAGGCACACGGTTGATTGGCGAAAACGCAGGAGTCTGCTGGACTTGCAACATCGTGGCGTCCAGTTCAAACACGACGGGAGCAAATTGCAGGTGATAACTTTGCACCCATTGGGGGTGCAATTCCCCGACAACCCCCAGAATTTCGCCATTTAGCAGCACTTTTGCGCTGCGCCCCGGATGCAGGGCCGGGTGCGTGCTCGGCAGCCACTGCAGTTTTCCCGCACCCTGGCACAGTGCCTCGACATCGCCTTTGATGTCGTAAAAGTCGACACGGCGCTCGCCCTCCCCCCACTGCACCGGCAAAGCGGAGCCATAGGCCAGGCCGGCCAAGCGGGATGGCTGGTGAATTCCAGCAACCTGCATCGGGCCATTTTCAATGTGTACGTCCCTTGCAAACACGCGCCCGAGTTCAAACAGCCGCAAGCGTTTGGCGCGGTGATTGAGGTTGTCCGCCAACACCTTGACCAGCGACCCGATGAGGGTGGAGCGCATTGCCGACATCGGGGCGACGATGGGGTTGAGCAGGCGGATCGGGTTGGCCTGGCCTGCAAAATCCTGCTCCCATTTGGGGTCGACGAACGCGAAATTGATCGTCTCCTGATAACCCAGCGCCGCTGCCTTGAGGCGCAGTGCATGCAGGCTGCGTTGCGCCTCTGGCACTGGCAAGGGCTGTAAACGCGCCACCGGGGCATGCGTGGGAATGCGTCCATACCCATGAATGCGGGCGACCTCTTCGATCAGGTCTTCCTCAATTTCCAGATCAAAGCGCTCACTGCCAGGAGTCACGATCCAGGCGGGTTCGCCACCAGCCTCAACCTCGGCCTTGAGGCCCAGGCGGGAAAAAATCTGGCCCATGCGTTCGGCGCCGATTGGAATGCCGATCACCTTTTCGCAGCGCGCCACACGCATGCGCACCGGCTTGCGCTGCGGCACTTGCGTAATCTGATCGTCCGCAGGCCCAGCCTTTCCGCCGCAAATCTGCAGAATCAGCGCGGTGATTGCGTCCAAGTGTTCTACGGTGGTGGCATAGTCGACGCCGCGCTCAAAACGCGCAGCGGCATCGGTGGAAAAGTTCAGCCGTCGGGCGCGCCCACGAATCGCGTCTGGCCACCAGAAGGCGGCTTCGAGGTAGATGTCGGTGGTGTCCAGCGTGACCGCCGTGGCCTCCCCTCCCATGATGCCCGCGAGCGATTCGACGCCATTGTCCGCAGCGATCACGCCCATGTCCGGGCTCAGGGTGATGGTCTGTCCATTGAGCAATTCAAGCTGTTCGCCCGCGCGCGCCCAGCGCACACTGAGGCCACCACGAATTTTGCCGAGATCGAACACATGGCTCGGACGCCCGAGTTCCAGCATGACGTAGTTGGAGAGATCGACCAGCGCCGAAATGCTGCGCTGGCCGCTGCGCTCCAGTCGCGCTTTCATCCACTGCGGTGTTGCCGCACGCGCATTCACCCCGCGAATCACGCGACCGGAAAACCGCCCGCATAACTCGGGCGCCTCGATACACACCGGAAGGCGATCGCTCAACTCTGGCACGACCGGATCGAACCGGGGCTGTTGCAGCGCAGCTCCCGTCACCGCAGACACTTCACGCGCCACGCCAAGCACACTGAGGCAGTGCCCCAGATTCGGCGTGAGCTTGATGGTGAACACGGCTTCGTCCAAAGACAGCAGCGCACGTAGATCCGCTCCCGGCCGGGGCGCCCCCTCCAGCGCAAGCAAGCCGGCATGGTCGGCCGACAACCCCAGTTCGCGTGCGGAACAAAGCATCCCTTGCGAGTCCACCCCGCGCATCTTGGCGGGGCCGATGCGCAAAGCGCCCTGCCCTTCCTGTTGCGGCGGCAACTCGGCGCCAACGAGAGCGCACGGCGCGAACATTCCCTCCACGACATTGGGCGCGCCGCACACGATCTGCAGCAGCTCAGCTTGGCCGACATCGACCTGGCACACGCGCAGCTTGTCCGCGTTTGGGTGGGGCTGCACCGCGCGCACCCATCCTGCAACCACGCCAGAAAATGGAGGCGCGGCGGGACGCACCTCCTCGACCTCAAGGCCAGCCATGGTCAAGACCTCGGCAAGCGCTTCTGTCGTGAGTTCAGGATTGCAAAACTGGCGTAGCCAGGATTCGGGAAACTGCATGAGCGGCTCTTGTAGGAAAGTCCAGCAGGGCGGTGAGATCCTGCGAAATCAAAAAAGAAAAACAACGGCCACGACAGCCCTCAAGCGAACTGCTGCAAAAACCGCAGGTCGTTTTCATAGAACAGACGCAGATCCGAAATGCCATAACGCAGCATGGTGATCCGGTCCAGACCGCTGCCAAACGCAAATCCGATGAATCGTTCTGGATCGAGGCCAAAGTTGCGCACCACGGCCGGATGCACCTGGCCGGAGCCCGCAAGTTCCAGCCAGCGTCCCTTCAACGGCCCGCTTTCAAACATCATGTCGATCTCGGCGGAGGGCTCGGTGAATGGAAAATAAGACGGCCTAAACCGCACAAGAATATCCTCGCGCTCGAAAAAGGCCTTCAGAAAACTGGTGAAGGTTCCCTTGAGATCGGCCATTGACACCTCGCTGCCGATCCACAGGCCTTCAAACTGGTGGAACATTGGCGAGTGCGTGGCATCGCTGTCCACACGGTAAGTGCGGCCCGGTGCAATGACCTTGATCGGCGGCATCTCGGCAGATTCCGCATGGCGCTGGACATGCGCCCGTGCATAGCGCACTTGCATCGGCGAGGTATGCGTGCGCAGCAGGAGGGGCTGGCCCTGCGCGTCCAGTGCGTCCACATAAAACGTGTCCTGCATGGAGCGCGCCGGATGGTTTTGCGGTGAATTCAGGGCGGTGAAATTGGTCCAGTCATCCTCAATCTCCGGACCGTCCGCCACATCGAAACCCATCGAGCGGAAAATCTGCTCCATCCGCATCCAGCTCCGCGTCAAGGGATGCAGGCCGCCTTGATTGCGCTCTCTCCCTGGCAACGTGACGTCGATGGCCTGCGCCTGCAACTGGGCCTGCAGTGCAGCGCGCTCGATCGCCTCGCGCCGCTGCTGTAAAGCCTGCTCGATCGCCTGCTTTGCCAGATTGATTTCAGCGCCTCGCGCCCGTTTTTCCTCTGCGGACAGCGCTGCAAGCGCCTTCATCTCGGCAGTCAGAACCCCGGTCTTGCCGAGATAACGCGCCTTGGCGTTCTCCAGCGAGGCGGAATCCGCTGCCTGAGCAAATTCCGCGCTGGCTTGATCAATCAGGGTCTGCAAAGGATTCATGGGCGAACGAATGACAGAAAGTGAAAATACCGCGATCAATACAGATCGGCAACAAAAAAACAAAGGCCTGTAGAACAGGCCTTTGCACAGCGAGACACCACCGCGCAAGGCGGCGGCTTGTCAGGCCATCGCAGCCTTGACCTGATCCACGATCTTGGCGAAAGCAGCCGCATCATGCACAGCCATATCGGCGAGCACCTTGCGGTCGATTTCGATCCGGGCCTTTTTCATCCCGTTCATGAATACGCTGTAAGTCATGCCAGACTGCCGCACTGCTGCGTTGATCCGGGTGATCCACAGCGAACGAAATTCACGCTTCTTGGCGCGGCGGTCACGGTAGGCATATTGCCCAGCCTTCATCACCGCTTCTTTGGCGATGCGATAGACGTTTTTACGGCGACCGCGGAAACCCTTGGCGAGGTCGAGAACTTTTTTGTGACGTGCACGTGCAGTCACACCACGTTTGACGCGAGGCATTTAAGACTCCTTATCCTGATTTGGTTGTTCGAGCTGAAACGGCAGGCGCTTCAGGCGAAAGGCATCATGGCGGCGACCTGCTTGCGATCGCTGTCATGCACCGCCGTGGCTCCACGCAAGTGACGCTTGTTCTTGGTGGTTTTCTTGGTCAGGATATGGCGCTTGAACGCTTGGCCACGTTTGACAGTGCCGCCCGGACGCACGCGGAATCGCTTTGCGGCACTCTTTTTGGTCTTCATCTTGGGCATGATTGCTCCATTAAATATGACATATCCGCAGGCGGCCTGACGATGAACCAGACACTTTCAAGCCCACGCACACGAGTTTTGCGGCATTCGCCCATTCGAGCCAAACACCCGACTGCAGCTTGCGCCACAGGTTTGCTCTCCACCAAAAGGTGGGGACACACTTCTAACCTTCACTGCGCCAGTTCCATTCGGACCAGCGCAGTGAAGGCTGTTTATTTTTTCTTCTTCGGCGCGATGACCATGATCATCTGGCGCCCTTCGAGTTTCGGCATCTGCTCAACCTGGCCGACATCTTCGACATCGGCCTTGACGCGCTCCAGTACCCGCATCCCGATATCCTGGTGGGTAATTTCACGCCCACGGAAGCGCAGACTCACCTTGCCTTTGTCGCCCTCTTCCAGGAAACGGCGCAGATTACGCAGCTTGATCTGATAGTCACCGTCATCTGTTGCCGGACGGAATTTGACTTCCTTGATCTGGATTTGCTTTTGCTTGGCCCGGGCTTCGTGATTCTTTTTTTGTTCTTCGTATTTGAACTTGCCGTAATCCATCAAACGACAGACCGGGGGGGATGCGGTCGGCGCAATTTCCACCAGGTCCACATCATGCTGCTCGGCGAGTCTGAGCGCCTCGGTGAGGGAAACCACCCCAAGCGCCTCGCCCTCAGGCCCGACTAGGCGGAGTTCAGGAAGCGTGATTTCGCGATTCAGACGATGGGCGCGTTTTTCCGGTGTATTACGGCTCTGGAACGTAGCGATGGCTCAAACCTTTCAATTCATT
>JAQTVS010000200.1 GCA_028706735.1 Thiomonas sp. | reverse complement strand
GGCTTTCTTGCGTCCGATCAAGCGGCCTACATCAGCGGCCAGATCATTTCCATCAATGGCGGCATGATCTGATCCCGGCCCGCACTGCCCACCGCCATTGCCCATGAGCGTCAACATCCCCCTCTCCGTCCACGCTACCGAAGCCCTGCTGTTCTTCACCCTGCTGCAGCTCACGGTCATCGTGCTGGCCGGACGCGTCGGCGGCATGCTCGCGCGGCGGCTGGGACAGACGGCCGCTGTGGGCGAGATCGTGATAGGCATCCTGCTCGGGCCTTCTCTGTTCGGCCTGCTTGCTCCCGATGTGTTCCTTGTCGTCTTTCATTCGGCCTCCGGAACGCCGCTGCAAATCCTGTCGCAGATCGGCCTGATCCTGCTGATGTTCCAGATCGGCCTGGAGTTCGACTTCGCGCACCTCGATGCGCACAGCAACCGCCGCGCCGTGCTGTGGATCGGCATCGCCAGCATGCTGGCGCCCTTCGCACTCGGCCTGGGGTTCGGCGCCTTCAGCGCCGCCACGCTGTCGCCCCAGCCAAGGGGCGAGGTCAGCGCCCTGTTCATCGCCACGGCGTTCTCCATCACCGCCCTTCCCATCCTGGGCCGCATCCTGGTGGACTTCGACCTGCACCGCACCCCGCTGGGCGTCATTGCCATCAGCGCCGCCGCCTTCAACGACGTGGTCGGCTGGCTAATGCTGGCCTTGGTCACCACCTTGGCGGCGAGCCATTTCGAGCCGGCCGCCTTCGGCCTGAAAGTGCTGATGGTGCTCGGCTTTGCGCTGCTCTGGCTGTTTGTCGTGCGGCCGCTGATGCACCGCGCCATCCGCCACTTTCAGGCGGATGGCGACGATCTGTCGCCCAATCTGCTGGGCGTGGTGCTGGCGGCCATATTCATCTCGGCCATGTCCACCTATCAGATCGGAATTTTCGCCATCTTCGGCGGCTTCATGATGGGCGTCATCCTGCACGACCAGTTCCGGCTGGTTCTGGCCTGGAAGGCGCAGATCAATCCCTTCGTCCTCGTGTTTTTCCTGCCGGTCTTTTTCACCTACACCGGCCTGCGCACCGACATCGGCGGCCTGTCCAGCATCGCCTTGTGGGCTTGGTGCGCGCTGCTCATCGCGCTGGCCACGCTGGGGAAGTTCGGCGGCGCCTATCTGGCCGCACGCTGGTGCGGCATGAGCCGCCCCCAAGCAGGTGTGATGGGCGCCCTGATGAACACCCGTGCGCTGATGGAACTCATCGTCATCAACGTCGGCTACGACCTGGGCGCCATCTCGCGCAATGTGTTCACCATGTTGGTGCTGATGGCGATTTTCAGCACCGTGATCACCGCGCCGATGCTGCGGCTGTGGCTGCCGCGTCTCGCGGCTGCAGAGACCGCCGAGCAAGGCTGCGCCGACTCGGCCAAGGCCTGATCAGCCGACGCCCGGAGTTCCGCGCACGCGCCGCCACACCAGCAGCGGCAGGCGCAGCACGAAGCCGAGGAACAGCCGGGTGTGCATCCAGGTCAGCAGGACGTTGTCGCGCAGATAACTGAAGTGCGACACGCCGCCTTCCTCGGGGCGCAGGTAACGCACCGGAGCAGGCAGGTTGACGGCAGGCACGCCGCGCCAGCTCAAGCGCACCACGGCTTCGGGGTCGAAGTCGAAGCGGCGCATCCAGTGCTGGCCGCGCATCACCGCACGCAATGGCTCCACCGGGTAGACGCGAAAGCCGTAGAGCGAATCGCCGATGCCGGCCCACAGTGTTTCGAGATGCGCCCAGGCGTTGGAGACCTTGCGGCCCTGCACGCGCAGATTGGGCGCGTTGGCGTCGAACACCGGCACGCCGAGCACCATGGCCTGCGGCCGCCGCTGTGAAGCAGCCATGAAGGCGGGGATGCGTTCGGCCGGATGTTGGCCGTCGGAGTCCATGGTCAGCGCGTGGCTGTAGCCCGCAGCGGCTGCGGCGTCAAGTCCGTGCAGCACCGCGGCGCCCTTGCCACTGTTGTGCGGCAGCACGAAGACGCGCAATTGCGGATCGGCGTCGGCCATCTCGCGCAGCCCTTGCGCCGTGCCGTCGGTGCTGCCGTCGACCACCACCCACACCGGCGCCCACTGCGCGCGCGCCGCACGCACCGTGTCATAGACCTGGGCGCCCGGGTCATAGCTGGGGATGAGGACGAGATGCGTCGCGCTGGATGGCGGGCAGACTGCGGCAACGTGGGACTCAGTCATCCGTGGCGGGCGCTACGAGAGGATCAGGCAGTATGGCGCCCGCCAGCGCGTCGCGGTAATAGGCGTCGAGCTCGGCGATTAAGGCCTGCGCATCCTGCGGCGGGTCGAAGCGCTTGCCCAGACGCACCCGGTAGGTGATGGGCAGTTGCGGTCGACGCGTCAGAGGCCAACCTTTGGCGAGGAAGGGCGAATCGGTCTCGATGAACACAGTCTGCACCGGCACTCGCGCCTGCTTGGCGATGAGCGCCACGCTGCCGCGAATGGGTCCGATGGGCCGTGCGGTGCTGCGCGTGCCTTCGGGAAACAGCAGCAGATGATGCCCCGATCTCAGATCGGCCACGGCGAGGTGGATCATGCTGCGCAGCGCATCGTTGCGGATATAGCGTGCAAGCCGTGCGCCCGCACCTAGCGAGGGGTTGTCGACAATGCTGGCCTTCATGATGCAGGCCAGGCCGGGCAGGCGCGAGATCACCAGCACGGCGTCGATCAACGAAGGATGGTTGGGTGCGATGATCATGGGCGGCTGGCCGCGCAGGGCGTCGAGCGCCGAAAGGTCGAAGTTGCAGGCGCCGATCAGCGCCAAAATGCGCAAATACACGCGGAATGCGGAATGAATCAGCCAGCGTCCGACCACGAGGCCCGCTCGGCGCGGCAGCAGGTAGTACAGCGGGATGGCCAGCAGGGACCAAAGCAGCCCCATCACGCCCAGGAGGCCGAGCCCGAAAAACACCCGCGCCATGTCCCAGCCATTGCGCCATGGTGACGCTGTGGCGGCCTCCGGCACGATCACGTCCTCATTCATGACTGTCCACCATTCTGGATGACTGGCCGAGTATCCACGCGATGCCAAAGCCGAGCGACAGGTTCTGGCTGCGACGCATCAGCGGACTGTCGGCAAAGACGGCGCCCTCCAGATTGTCGTAGCGCGCAAAGGCGCCAACCCAGTAACCGGAGAATCGTTTGCTCAAGGCAACTGTGAACTGGCTGCCCGCATAGCCGCCGTGCGCCGCGTAGGCGGGGCGTGCTGCAGTGGCGTAGACGCTGTCCACGCCATAGAACGTCTGGTTGTACTGTCGGTCAGCGAACACCGGGCCGGTCTGCATGCCCAGGTTCCAGCCCGGCAGCCCCTCCATGCCGCCCATGTCGAGATTGAGCACCGGAGCCAGCACCCATCCCACCTGCTGCGGTCGGGTCTGCACAGTGTACGCGGTGCGCAATGGCATGCGGAAATCGAGCCGCATGCGCTGCGCGGCGAACTGCCAAAGATGCACTTCAAGCGCGGGACCGAACTCGACCATGGGCTTGAGATCGGGCATGCCGCTGCGCGCCCCATTGGACGCACTGTTGACAGGCGGCGATGCGCTCAGGCTGAAATAGGACTCGACCCGATCAGTATCGAACAGGCGCGCCTGCACCCCGTTGCGGTCAGCCTTGATGAACTCGCCGCGGTACACGACATACGGCACTGGCACCGCATAGTTGCGCTGTGCATCCGATCCCGGATAGGCGGGGAAGCTCACCCCGCCCACCCCAAGACCGAATTCCCACAGGGGCTTCTGCTCCGCCGAGGCCAATCTGGGCAAGATTAAAAACGCCGGTGCGACGGCGACGGTGACAAGCAAGCGATGCCTCATGCGCGAAGTTCCTGATTTGTGGTCTGCAAACCGGTCGCCTCGATTTCCACCAACAGATCAGAGCGGCAGACGTCGGCCTGCAAGGCGATGGCGTGCACCGCCGCACCTGCCGCACGCTGCAGTTCGGCGCGGATGACCGGCCAGTCTGCCGCGCGCCGGACATAGACCTTGTAGTACAGGTTTGCAAGCCCCATGCCCGCAACACCCTTCGCATGCGCCTGCTGCAACACAGCCTCGACATTGCGCAAGGTCTCACGCGTCTGCTCCGCCACGTCCTCGGCGTGCAGGGTGCGATGTCCCACGATGCTGGCGGTGCCCGAGATGAAGAGCAGATGCTGCTGTCCGAAAGTCACCAGGCTAGCGCGCGAAAACGTGGGGCTACGCGGCCCATAGTCTTGCGGATAGTGATAGGCGCTGAGCTGCCGCGGATTTTCAATCGCCGCGGCGGGCTGGCGCGCGGCGATGCAATACACCAGCAGCGGGGCGTTGACCGCTGCGCCCAGGGCGCTGGCCGCGGGCACGCTGGCGCCCACCACGGTGCGCCCATGGGCAAGAAAGGCGTCTTGCCTGCCGATGTTGAACAGCCGATAGCGCTCGACGCCTGCGCTCTCACCGTTGATATCGGGCACATGATTCCAGACCCGCAACAAATGCGGATAGCCCAGCGCATCAAGCGCGGTGAACAGATCGGCATAGGCCGTGCGCGACGCCGCCTGCAACGGCGGCACGCGCTCCGCGTTTGCGGTCACGGTCTCTGCCACCTGCAGCACGGCGAACAACACGTCACCGTTACCGCGCCAATGTACGCACCCCGTCTTGCCCTGCTGCAACGGCCCTTGTGTCGACCACGCCTCGCACAAGGCGGGCTCGCTGGCCAGCGGCTCGACCTGAACGCTGGCCAGCGGAAGATGAGGGTGCGGCATGGAGCCCGCGCCTGCGCCAAAACAGGCGGCGCCGAGCAGGGGAGAAGACGCGTCGCGCGCAGCTTGGGCCAGCGCGCTTTCAGGCAGGTGCAGCAGTTGCAGCATGAACAAGGGCGGCGTCAACCGTGGTGAGTCTCGGGCTGGGGGTCGTCGTGAATCTGGATCTGGCGCTTGCGTTGCCCCCGCGCCGCCCAACTGCGGCCAAACTGCCTGAGCGAAGCGGCGTAGAAAATGCCCTTCAGGATGCGCACCGAAGTCCAGATCGGGGTTTTGCCAAAAATGTCGCCCGCCAGCACCGACAGCAGAGCCTCCTTCACCCGCAGGACGTTGCGCGGCCCCATGAACATGTCTCGCATGGTCGGATGGTTGACGCGATAGATAAACCAGGAGAACTCGCGCGGGCCACGCTGCATTTCACGGTCGAAACGGGCCAGCGCCTTGGCAGCGCGCGCAGGTTGACGCAGGCAGGTTTCAAGGGCGTCTGCGGCGAAAAATCCGCCCTGCATCGCCAGCATCACCCCGGATGAAAAAACCGGATCGATGAACGCGTAGGCATCCCCGATCAACAGGTAGTTCGGGCCGTAGGTATGGCCGCAGCTATAAGAAAAATTCCCCGTGGCCTCGACCTCGGACACCCGCGTGGCGCCCGCAAGTCGCTCGCTCAACTGGGGCGACATAGCGATGGTGTCGGCGAAAAATTCGTCCAGCGGCTTGTTGCGGGTCTTGAGATAGTAGGGCCACACCACCGCCCCCACGCTGGTCGCGCCATCCGCCAGGGGAATGAACCAGAACCAACCATGATCAAACCAGAAAATGGTGATGTTGCCTTGCGCCTGACCTTCGAGGCGCTTCGCCCTGGTGAAGTGGGCGTAGATCGCCGCGCTGTTGTGTTTGGGATTGCGCTTCTTGGTCTTGAAGCGGCTGCCAAAAAACGTGTCGCGCCCAGAAGCGTCGACCACAT
>JAQTVS010000199.1 GCA_028706735.1 Thiomonas sp. | reverse complement strand
CCGCGCTCATCGGCGAGGTGGCGATGGTGCGGTGCATCTCGGCCCACCAGCGCGGCTGAATCGGCAGGTCGTTCTTCGCCGACATGAACACCAGCGCCTGCAGAGGCTGCAAATCGGCGCCAGGCAGCAGGGCGCCCTGTTCCATCTGCCGCATGCCCATCTGGAACTGCGGGCTGCCCACGCCCTGCGCCGTGATGAGCATCATGCGGCCCAGGTCGTAGCTGGCGCGGGGAGACTGCGGGTGCGTGGTGGCCTCGAAGTACGCCAGCCGGTACGGGTTGCCCCAGGTTTGCGCGCGAATCGCGGTAAACATGCCGTAAAGCGCGATCAACGCCGACACACCGCCCACGGTGAGCAGGCGCAGCGTGCTGCGGCGCTCGGCGTCCGGCGGGCTCCCCCTCCCGGCCTCCCCCACGGCGTGGGGGAGGTGAGAACGGCGCTGCGCGGCATTAGGAATGCCCCTCCCGGCCTCCCCCACGCTGTGGAGGAGGAGTGTTTGCTCCCTCTCCACTTGTGGGGAGGGCTGGGGAGGGGGGTGTGCGGTGCTTGGGCTCCAGGTAAACAGCAGGGCAAACAGCGCCAGAAAAATGCCACAGTCCGGCAGATAGTTGCGGTGCTCGTACACCAGCTCCAGCGGCACAAAGGTGGACAGCAGCGACTGACCGGTGAACCACCACAACACGCCGAACGCAAACAGCGGCAGCCGCCTGCGCAGCCACAGCGCCGCGCCCAGCAGCGCCGCCAGAAACGCCCAGCTCGCCGCCGTCGTCCAGGGGGACAGCCAGCCGGTGGAGAGGGCAATATCGTCGTGATAGAGCGAAAGCGCATCGGGCGACGGCAGCACGATCCAGCGCAGATAGTCCACCAGCACGCGGCCCTCGGTGAACAGCCGCTCGCTCAGGGTGAACGGACGGGCGGCGTAGGCCGAGCCGTTCAGCGCGCCGGGCAACAGCCACGCCAGCCCGAGAACGCCTGGAATCAGCAGCAGCACCACGAACACCGGAATCAGTGGGTTGAGGCCGGGCGGCACTGTGTTTGCTCCCGCTCCACGCGTGGGGAGGGCCGGGGAGGGGAGGCTTTGCGCAGCAAGCGCCCCGCGCAGCACCAACCACTCCAGCACGAAGGCGTAGGCCGGCAGCATCACCCCGGTTTCCTTCGCCAACGCAGCCAGCGTCGTACCCGCCGCCAGGCTGCCCCAGATCCACGCCAGCGCCCCCCGCCTGCCCGCGATCAGCCGCATGCGTCCGTGCCAGTACGCCAGCAGCCCCAGCAACATAAAGGCCGAGGCCAGAGCCTCCTCGCGCTGAATCACATACAACACCGCAGTGAGCTGAATCGGCGCCAGCACCCAGGCGGCAGTGGCCAGCAGCGCCAGCGTGGGCGCGCCCACCAGCCAAGGGCGCGGCGCCCGCCCCTCCAGCCAGCCCAGCACCCGCACCGACAGCAGCCACACCAGCCAGCCATTGAGCAGATGCAGCAGCACATTCGCCAGCTTCAGCGGCCAGGGGTTCATGCCGGTGAACACCATCTGCGCGGCAAAGGTGAACATCGACAGCGGCCGATCCAGCGGCCCGGCGTGCGCGCTCCAGATCGCATGCCAGAAGTGCGTCTGCAACGCGCTCTGCGCAAACGCTGCGTTGTCCACCAGATTGCCAAAGTCATCGAACACATACCCGCCCGACAATCCCGGCCAGTACACCAGCAGGCCGAGCGCGAGAATGACCAAAAGAAAAAGCTTGGGGGTCAGGTCTAGCTTCATAGCACGCTGCTGCGTTTGGCATGGCGCACCACGCGCCCCACAGTCGTGAAATGCACCCCGAAATACGCCGCGATCTCGGTGTAGCTGTACTGCCCGGTGGCGTGCGCAGCGGCAATCGCCGCGTCGCGGTTGGTGTGGCGCGCGGCAATCTCCGCCAGCGGCGGCGCCAGGGCCCGGCGCTGTGCGCGAGGCACGTCGAGCGCGGGCGAGTTCGCGGTCTTCGCCAGCATTCGCGCAACAAAGCCCGCGTCCCCCAGATACACCTGACCCTGCAACTTGCTCCACAGCGGCGGGGCCTTCATGCCCTCGGCAACAAACGCCGCATAACGCTGCATCGCCTCGGCGCGCGTGCCGCCGAAGGCCGTCAGCAACACATCCGTTGCCAGCCAGCGCGGCGGCTCCACCTGTCCAGTCATCGCGCCATAGCTGCTCCACGGCCAGTCCTGCGCCAGCCGCACCATGCCCGCGCGCACCGGGTTCAGCACCACATAACGGGCGACTTCCAGCAGGTAATTTTCCCGATCCACCAAAATCGCCTTGTAGCGCCCCTGAAACACATGCCCCACCCGGTCATGCTTGCGGTTGCTGCGCTGCGTGTACACCCCGTTGAGCTGCCGCATGCCGGCAGACAGATTTCCGTCCGGCGTTTCCACCAGCAGGTGATAGTGGTTGGTCATCAGGCAGTAGGCATGCACCAGCCAGTTGAAATCTGCCACCGTCTCCGCCAAGATTTCCAGAAACAACCGGCGATCGAGGTCATCCTCATAAATCGACTCCTGCCGGTCGCCACGCGCTGTGACGTGATACAGGGCGTGCGGAAATTCGATGCGCAGTGGGCGGGACATGAGAAAAGTCTAGCGGAGGAAGTGGTATGAAGCTAGACCTGACCCCAAACCTCACAAACCTCAAAGAAGCACCAACGCGTCCCGTCCATCCACCACCGCATCAGTCACCAATTTCCTGTCAAAGCTGGCAAGCTTGCCGCCGTGGTGCAGCGCGAGCGCGAGCAGATAGCTGTCAGTGACCTGTGTGTGGCTCAGCAAGCGCTCCGCCTGCACAAGCGCAGGGTTCATCAAGCTGATGTCGTCGGGCCAGAAGTGATGGCCCGGCAGGGCCCGCAGCGCCTGCAGCACGACAGCAACGGTTGCTGGCGTGCCTGGCGCGTTGGGGTAACGCGGATGGCCGACGATGCGCAACAAACCGTTTTCCGTCAGCGGGCAGGTGGCCCAGCTTGCGCTGCCTGTTTGAGCGAACCAACCGTGCGCGGCGTCGTGCTGCACATGCGCAGGGTCGATCAGCGCAATGAGCACGTTCACATCGAGCAGGTAGGTCGTCATGGCAACTCGTCGCGCAACTGGTTGACGAGTTCCAAAGTCACCGGCTTTGCATCGGGCTGACTGGCGAGCAGCGGCACGCCGTTGCGCTGACCCAGGGCGGGCGCACGCCGCAGGGCCTGCCGCGCCAGCGCCGACAACACCTCGCCCACGCTTTTATGCTGCCCGGCCGCCAAATGGCGGGCGGCATTGAGCACATCATCATCAATCGACAGGGTGGTTCTCATGGGAATGTCTTCGAGCATCAAACATCAAACATCGCGCATCATAGTCCGAAAGTCAGTGCATTGAGAACCGATGGGCATTGCGCCGCCGAGGGCGGGAGCGTGCAAATGAAAGCGAGGAGTCGCCTCTGTGCGACTGCATTTGACCTTCTTCTGAGAAAACGCCGGGCCGCTCCTATTGATTCGGCCCGCAAACAGATTCAAGCCGCATAGCGGACATAGGGATCTTGGAAGGAGGCCTTGACGCGTTCGGGTTCGCGAGCGATGACGGCCATGTGCGCTTCGGTTGCGGCCTGCAGGCGAGCCTTGGTGCGCACCGGCGCCTTCTTGCGCATGACGTGCTTCAAGTCGGCGTTCAGCCGCTCCTCGGGGTTGAGCTCTGGGCTGTAGCTGGGCAGGTAGAACACCTCGATGGCCGCGTTGTGCTGGGCCAGCCATGCCTTCACGGGTTTGCAGTGATGCACGCTGAGGTGATCCAGGATGAGGAAGACCTTGCAGCGGGCATCCTTCACCAGCGCTTCGAAGAACTCGATCAGGCGCTCATGGTTGAAGGCCCCATCGATGATCATCCAGCGCGCCTTGCCCTGGTTGGTGACGCTGGCAATCATCGACAGCTTCTGGCGCGTGCCGCCCACGGCCATCGCCACCGGCGTCTTGCCCCTGGGCGCAAAACTGCGGCCACGCGCATCGGTGTTGACCAGCGCCGTCTCGTCACCCCAATGGATTTCACCCTTCTCGGCCTTGGCGCGTTCGGCAAGGGCTGGGTACTGCGTCTGCAGCCAGGCCTGCACCGCAGCAGGGGACTGCTCATACGCGCGGCGGATGGGCTTTTGCGGGGTGAATCCCCAGCGCGCCAGGTACTTGCCCACCGAGCGCACCTGCAAGACCATGCCGCATTCACGTTCGATGCGTTGCATCACGGCAGCCCGGCTCCACAGGGCAAAGTCCATTTTGAGTTGCTCAGGGCGATGATCACAGATCATGTGCTGGATGTGCGCTTCCTGTTGCGCGCTGAGCACGCGCTGCTCCCCCGTACGGCGGCCTCTGCGCCGGGGAGCCAGCGCCGCCATGCCACCGGCTTCATAGCGGCCAATCGTCTTGCTCACGGCCGTGTAGCTCAGTCCCACATCGGCAGCAATCTGGGTGCGGCTGCGCCCACGTTTGTGCGCCCGTATGACCTGTCGGCGCCGCTCATGTTGCTCGGCTGGGGTCAGCCGTCTTGCATCGTCTTTGTCCATGCAAACTCCGACTCGCACTTGCCGCAAAAGTTCAATCTATTTAAAGGCTTAGTCTATAGGTCATCGACGCGCATCTCGGCCGCCCCGGCGTCGCCCAGGCCTGCTGCGAGGCGCTGCAGGGTGTAGTGCTCTGTTGATGTATCGAGAATGGGCCGGGCGCGCCGCAGCCCCGGTAATCACGGATGGCGTCGCCTACGGTATAGCGCCTGCCGGCGACGTGTTGAGCGCTTGGCGCCAGGTCGCGCGCAATATCTGCCTCGATCCCGGACGCCCAGGCGGAGGCGAGTGTCTTGGTCGCGAATGGGCGCGTGTAGACTTCAAAGCCTCGGCGTCGCACCTGCGCGCGCCATTCATTTATTGCCGATCTTGATGATGGATGCCATAGGGGGAGTGCTACGGGCAGCAATATGTAGCTAAGTGTCCTAAACATCGGCAACCATCCGACAGGCTCCTAGAGCGCTGGATGAAGGATTAAAGCAGTATCTCGCCGTAGTTCAATGGATAGAACGGCTGCCTCCTAAGCGGCAAATACAGGTTCGATTCCTGTCGGCGGGACCATGAATCTCCCCACCCCAACCCTCCCCACAAGTGGAGAGGGAGCAAACACACCTCCCCGCGTCCTTTCAGTCAGGCTGAGCGCGGCGTTCTCTTCTGGGGACTGGCAGCAAACTCGTCAGCCGTTGGTACAGGCTAAACAGAAACGCCACGCGCGGGGCGTCGGCTTTGTCGCCCTTGTAGGCGTAGGCGGCATCCACTGCCCGGTCGTTGGCCTGGTGCGCCTTGCGCAGTTCGGCGGGCATGGTCTGCGGGTCGTAGAGGTCGGCCCCCGAGTTCGACATATTTTTGCGCAAGTCATTGATTCACTGATGCTCAGGCGATCGAAATTGGCACTACAGGGCGATGTCTAAGGGCTCTTTGGTGGGGGTGTCGAGTTGAAGTTGGTCGAACAAGGCGATCTGCTCGGAGCTCAGATCAATCAGGCCGCTGGCGGCGCCCTGGCCGGCGATGCGAACCTGATGGAGCTGGATGCGGCGAACGATCTCGAGGGCGCGCTCCGGCGAATAGGGGCTGTCGGCGGCCTTGCGTTGCATGCGCAGCACGCGATACAGCACCAGCGCCATGAAGCAGATCAGGGCGTGGGCACGGAAGCGATCGGGCAGACGGTGGAACACCGGGGCGATCTC
>JAQTVS010000198.1 GCA_028706735.1 Thiomonas sp. | reverse complement strand
TTTGGTTTAAGTCGTGTCGGGACCAGGGTCGCCAGTTCGACAGATTCTCAGGTCTTCCAGGGCAGTCCGCCGCCGTGGACAAAGCTCTAGACCGCCTCAATCTGCTAGACATTTGCTGATCTCTCGGGGACATCTGTCCACATGAACCAAGCCGCTTTTGCCTCAGCCGCCGTGCGTGCGCAGGTAGTCGATGGAGGCGGAGGTTTCCGCGCTCAGGCCCTGGGTGTTCTGGGAGAGCAGGGCGTTTTCGATTTTTGTCGCCAGAGTCTTGCCGAGTTCCACGCCCCATTGGTCAAACGGGTTGATGCCGTACAGCCAGCCTTCGACCACGGTGCGGTGCTCGTAAAGCGCCAGCAGCGACCCCAGGTGATAGGCGCTGAGTTGTTCCATCCAGATGAAGGTGGACGGGCGGCCGCCGGGGCAGGCGCGGTGGTGTGCAGCGCGGGCGGCGGCCTCTTGGCTCATGCCTTGTGCCATGAGTTCGACCTGCCAGCTGGAGGCGTCTTTGCCGTTCCACAGGGCATCGGCCTGGCCCAGTGCATTGGCCAGCAGGGCGAGGTGTTCGCGCAGGTGTTTGTGCCAGGGGTGGGCCACGGCCACGATTTCGTGGAACACCGGAACCGCCGCCTGGTGCAGCAACTGGAAGTAGGTGTGCTGCACCGGGGTGCCGACGCCGCTGATGACCGCCGGGCCGCTGACGTGGACGGGCTGCATGCCATCGGCGCTGGTCGACTTGCCCAGCGATTCCATCAACAGTTGTTGCAGGTAGAGCGGCATGCGCGAGAACGCATCGCCATACAGCCCGATGGACAGCAACGGCAGGCCGAAGCGCACGCGATAGGCATGCGACAGTCCGGCCATCAGGCCCGGGGCGCTGCTCTCCAGCGGGGTGTTGAGGAAGTGCGTGTCCATGGCGTGCGCGCCGGCGTGGAGCTGGGTCACGGTGTCTCGGCCAAAGGCCAGCAGCAGCACCATGCCGTGGGTGCTCCACAGCGAAAAGCGGCCGCCGATTTCCGGCAGGGAACGGAAAATCTGATCGGCGGGCAGGCCGAAGCGCTGCAGCGCCAGATCGGCGTTAGCGGTGAGCGCTACCAAGCGCGCGCGCGCCTTCTCGGCGCCGATGCCGTCGCCCAGCCAGCGCAGAGCAATGTCGGCGTTGCGCATGACTTCCTGGGTGCGGAAGGACTTGCTGTTGATGAGGATCCAGGTGCGCTCGGGCTTGGCTGCGGCCAGCGCGGCGTCGATGGTGGCGCCGTCGAGGTTGGCGACCCAGTGCACCCGGCAGCGCGCGGGTTGCAGCACCGAGAGTGCGGTGTGCAGCGCGAGCATGGGGGTTTCGGAGCCGCCGGCGCCGAGGTGAATGATGTCCAGCCCCTCTGGTCCGGCAGCCGCCACCAGCGCATCCACCCAGTCGGCCATGCGGGCGAATTCGGCGTGCAGAAAGTCCGCAGCCGCTTGCGATGGCGCATCCTGCCCCTTGGCGCCCAGACGCGACAACACATGCCAGGCCGGGCGGTTTTCACTGCCGTTGAGCACCGTTTTGTTCACCAGGTCTTCTGCCTTGTTGGGCAGTGCGGCCAGGGTTTTGAGCGCGGTGGCGAGCGCCTGCTCGCCGTGGCGGGTGAACTCCAGGCGCAGGCCGGCGGTGTCGATGGTCTTGGGTGTGGGCATGACGGTCGGGAAGTCGAAGAGGGGGGATGTGTGACAGCGCAGGTCTCAGCTTAGCAAGGGCTTGGCGTGCCAGATCTGCTCGGCATACTCGGCAATGGTGCGGTCGGAGGAGAACGGCCCCATGCCGGCCACATTGGCCAGGGCTTTTTTGGCCCACTCATCGGGCTTGCGGTAGAGCGCATCGACTTTGCCCTGCGCCGCGATGTAGCTGGCGTAATCGGCCAGCAGCATGTAGTGGTCGCCCCAGTTCACCAGCAGGTCGTAGATGCTCTGGTAACGATGCGGCTCCTCGGGGCTGAAGCGGCCGTCGCGCAGGGCTTCAAGCACGCGGGAAAGCTCCATATTGCCGCTGGCAATTGCCTGTGGCTGGTAGCCGGTCATGCGCAGATCGGTCACTTCGCCTGCGGTCAGGCCGAAGATGAAAATGTTGTCCGCCCCGACGTTTTCCTGGATTTCGACATTGGCGCCATCGAGCGTGCCGATGGTCAGCGCGCCGTTGAGCGCCAGCTTCATATTGCCGGTGCCCGAGGCCTCGGTGCCCGCAGTGGAAATCTGCTCGGACAGGTCGGCCGCGGGAATGATGATCTCGGCCGCGCTCACGCTGTAGTTGGGCACGAACACGACTTTGAGCAGATCGCCCACGCGGTCATCGTTGTTGATGGTCTTGGCGACGTCGTTGATGAGCTGGATGATGAGCTTGGCCATGTGATAGGCCGACGCCGCCTTGCCGGCAAAGATCACCACGCGCGGCACGGTGACGCTGCCCGGTTGTTCGAGGATGCGCAGGTAGCGGGTGATGACGTGCAGCACATTGAGCAACTGGCGCTTGTACTCGTGGATGCGCTTGACCTGCACGTCATACAGAGCATCGACCGGGATGGTCATGTTGTGATGGGTTTTCAGCCACGCGGCGAACCGCAGCTTGTTGCTGCGTTTGGCGCGCTGAAATTCAGAGATGAGGTCAGAGCTGCCGAGCAGCGGGCGCAGCTTGGCCAGATCGGACAGGTCGCGCCGCCAGTGGGCGCCGATGGTTTTGTCGAGCAGTGCGGCCAGAGGCGGATTGGCCAGCGCCAGCCAGCGGCGCTGGGTGATGCCGTTGGTCTTGTTGTTGAAGCGGGCGGGCCAGATCTTGGCGAAGTCGGCAAAGATGGACTGCTGCATCAGTTCGGAGTGCAGCGCCGACACGCCGTTCACCGAATGGCTGGCGATCACGGCCAGATAGGCCATGCGGATGGCGCGCGTGCCCGACTCATTCACCAGCGACACATGGCGCATGAGGTTGACGTCGTGCCCGTGCTTCTGCGTGAGCCGGGTGAGGAAGTAGGCGTTGATGTCGAGGATGATCTGCAGGTGGCGGGGCAGTACGCGCCCGAGCATGTCGATCGGCCAGGTCTCCAGCGCCTCTGACATCAGGGTGTGGTTGGTGTAGGAGAACACGCCCTGGCAGATGCGCCAGGCGTCGTTGAACGGCAGGTGATGCACGTCGAGGAACAGACGCATCAACTCGGGAATGGCGAGCACCGGATGGGTGTCGTTGAGGTGGATGGACACCTTGTCGGCGAACCGGTCGAAGGTGGTGTGCGTCTGCAGGTAGCGGCGCATCAAATCTTGCACGCTGGCGCTGCAGAAAAAGTACTCCTGGTGCAGCCGCAGCTCGCGCCCGGCGTCGGTGGAGTCATCGGGGTACAGCACGCGGGAGACGTTCTCGGAGTGGTTTTTTTGCTCGACCGCGCCGAAGTAGTCGCCGCGGTTGAAGGCGCCCAGGTCGATCTCCTTGGTGGCCTTTGCTGACCACAGGCGCAGGGTGTTGGTGCTGATGGTGTCGTAGCCGGGAATGATGGTGTCGTAGGCCATGGCCTCGACATCGTGGGTATCCACCCAGCGGGCGCGGTCGCCTTCCCTGATGACGTGGCCGCCAAATTGCACGCGATACACCACTTCCGGCCGTGGAAATTCCCAGGGATTGCCGGCGGTTAGCCAGTAGTCGGGCGTCTCCACCTGGCGGCCATCGACGATGGTCTGGCGGAACATGCCGTAGTCGTAGCGGATGCCGTAGCCGTAGCCCGGGATGCCCAGCGTGGCCATGCTGTCGAGAAAACAGGCGGCCAGACGGCCCAGGCCGCCGTTGCCCAGGGCGGCGTCGGGCTCCAGGTCGGCGATGGCGTCCATATCGACGCCAAGCTCGGCCAGCGCGGCACGCAGCGGCGCGGTGAGTTCGAGGGCGATCAGCGCGTTGCTGAAGGCGCGGCCGATGAGAAATTCCATCGACATGTAATAGACCTGCTTGGCATCTTGCACATTGCGGGCGTGCGTGGTGTCGAACCAGCGCTCGACCATCAGGTCGCGCACGGCGTAAGACGCGGCGTGCAGCCAGTCGACCGGCTGCGCCGAGTGCGGGTCTTTGCCGATCTGGAACATCAGCTTGTTGGAGATGGCGCGCTTGAGGGCGGCCACGTCATGCGGCGGGGTGTCGTGAACGAAGGGGATGGACGCTGCTGCGGGAATCGGCGGGTTGGGTTCGGGGGTCATGTGGAGGCGCGAGAAAGATCCGGGAGGGCGGCAAGATATACCGCGCAGTAAAGCTGGGCCGCTTGCGGCCAGCTGAAGTTTTGATGCATGCCGGTTTGCCGCACCCGCGCCCAGGCGCGCGGCTGGCGATACAGGGCAAGCGCGCGACGGACCGCATGGCGGTAATCCGCCTCGGAGAAGCTAGCAAAAACAATGCCCGTTGCTGTGCCGTCGTCGAGCGTGGCGAGGTCGGCATCGACCACGGTGTCGGCCAGGCCGCCCACGGCGCGCACCAGCGGCAGGCTGCCGTAGAGCAAGCCGTACATCTGGGTGAGGCCGCAGGGCTCGAACCGCGAGGGCACGAGGGTGACATCGCTGCCGGAAAAAATACGGTGGGCGAATGGCTCGTCGTAGCCGACGCGCAGCGCCACTTGGCCCTTGTGCAACTGCGCGGTGTGGCGAAAAGCGTTTTCCAGCTCGTGATCTCCGCTGCCCAGCACCAGCAGTTGTGCGCCGCCCTGCACGATGGCGTCGATGCCCGCGAGCACGAGGTTCAACCCCTTTTGCTCGGTGAGGCGGCTGACCACGGTGAACAGCGGCGCGTCCTTGCGCACCTCCAGTCCGGCCTCTTCTTGCAGCGCGGCCTTGCATCTGGCTTTGCCGGCCAGATTGTCGGCGGTGAAGTGGCGGGGAATGTGCGCATCGGTTGCGGGGTTCCACACGGCGGAATCAACCGCGTTGAGGATGCCGCTCAGGTCGTTGCGCCGGGTGCGCAGCAGGCCGTCGAGGCCGAAGCCCTGCTCGGCGGTCTGGATTTCGCGCGCATAGGTGGGGCTGACGGTGGTGATCTTGTCGGCGTAGAACAGCCCGGCTTTCATGAAGGAAATCTGGCCGTGGAATTCCAGCCCGTCCACCTGGAAGGCGCTCGGCGGAAGGCCCAGATCGCCGAACTGATCCGCGGAAAAAATGCCTTGATACGCCAGGTTGTGCACCGTGAAGATGCTGGGCACGCGCCTGCCTGCAGTGAGTCTCAGGCAGGCCGGAACCAGGCCGGCATGCCAGTCGTGGCCGTGGACGAGTTGCGGCGCCCAGTCTGGATCGAGATCGCGCGCGAGCCGCGCCGCGCCCCAAGCCAGTGCGGCGAAACGGCGATGGTTGTCGCTGTAAGGGCGACGCGCACTGTCCTCGTAGGGGTTGCCCGGGCGGTCATATAGGCCGGGGGCGTCGAGCACATAAGCGCGCACCGCTGCGCCGTCTCCCGGCACGGCGGGCAGGTCGCCGCAGGGCACCTGCACGGTTTCGCCCCAGGGCAAGGTGAACTGGCCGACCGGAGCGGCGTGCTTCAACCCCGCGTGGATGGCGGGGAAACCGGGCAGCAGCACGCGGGTGTCACAACCCGCCGTGGCGAGCGCCGCGGGCAGCGCGCCTGCAACATCGGCTAGGCCGCCGGTCTTGAGCAGAGGAAAAATTTCGGCGCTGACCTGCAGCACTCTCAAGCAAACGCCGGGCCGCCCCAAGTTTTCTTGACCCCCACGGGGGGCGGGCTGGGCATCCCCCTCCCAACCT
>JAQTVS010000197.1 GCA_028706735.1 Thiomonas sp. | reverse complement strand
CGACCTGATCGTGCGCCTGCGCAACACCACGGGATGCGGCGTGCTGATGATTTCGCACGATCTGCATCTGGTGATGGCTGCGACCGACGAGGTTATCTGCCTGGAGCGCCATGTGTGCTGCGTCGGCAAGCCAGAAGACATCAGCGTGCATCCGGAATACCTGCGTCTGTTCGGGCGCGATATGGCGGGGCTGGCGCTGTACCGCCACCACCACGACCATCACCACGATCTGCATGGCGACATCGTTCCCAATGCACCGGAACAGGAGCACCGCCATGACTGAGTTTCTCCTGCCCGATTTTGTCTGGCGTGCTCTGCTGGGCGGCGTGGGCGTAGCGCTGCTGGCCGGGCCGCTGGGCTGTTTTGTGGTGTGGCGGCGCATGGCCTATTTCGGCGAAACCCTGGCACACTCGGCGTTCCTCGGGGTGGGGCTGGGGTTGCTGCTGCATCTCGATCCCATCATCGGCGTGCTCGCGGTCAGCGTGGTCATTGCCGTGCTCCTGGCGCGCCGCAATCCGTCGGATGGCGTGGGCGAAGACACACTGCTTGGCCTGCTGGCGCACACCAGCTTGGCGCTCGGCCTGGTGGTGCTGGCGTTTATGGAAGATGTGCGGGTGGATTTGTTTTCCTACCTGTTCGGCGATATTTTGGCGCTGCGCGCAGCCGACCTGTGGTGGGTGGCCCTGATCGATCTCGTTGGCCTGTCCGTCGTGGCCTGGCTGTGGCAGAGCTTGCTGGCGCTCACCGTGCACGAGGAACTGGCGGCGGTGGAAGGCCGCAGGGTCAAGTGGCTGCAGCTCGCCTTCATGCTGGTGCTGGCGGTGTTCGTGGCGCTGGCGATGAAGCTCGTCGGCATTTTGCTGACGGTGGCCATGCTCATCATTCCGGCCGCGGCAGCGCGGCGCCTGGCGCGCACCCCGCTGCAGATGGCGCTGGGCGCCGTGGTGGTGGGCGCCGTTTCCGTGGTCCTTGGGATGCTGGCCTCGCTCTATTCCGACGTGCCCTCAGGCCCGGCCATGGTGGTGGCTGCAGCCGCGCTGTTTCTGCTGTTGCGCGCCTTGCCAGCGCGGGGCTGAACCGGGCTGTTGGCGCTGAGCCGCTTTGGCATTTCCGCAAACCGGGCAAGGATGTGCACAGTTCGGGATAATCCGAGAATCTTTCTCAACAATGCCCCGGGCCGGTGGCGCATCCAGCGGTGCGTCGCCCAACCCGTCACCCCATGAACAAACCCTTCGAAGCCATTCCGGACATTCAAAGCACGGTTGACGAGCGTCACATCGTCATTCAACGCGTTGGCATCAAGGGGTTGCGCTACCCGTTGAATGTGCGGCTGCGCGACGGCAGCATCCATCCGAGCATTGCGCAGGTCACCGCAGACGTGGCCCTGCCTGCCGAGAAAAAAGGCACGCATATGTCGCGCTTCGTCGAGTTGCTCGAAGCCATGCCCGAGGCGATGGACGCGGCAGCCTTTGCAAGCCTGGCCCGGCAGATGCTGCCCAAGCTCAACGCCACGGCGGGTCGGCTGGAGTTCGCTTTCACCCTGTTCCTGCGCAAGACCGCGCCGGTGTCGGGCGTGCAAAGCTTGCTCGACTATGAGGCCGGCTGGATTGCCGAGGCGCGCGGCGAACAGGTCAAGTTGACCGCCAGGGTCATGGTGCCGGTCAAGTCGCTGTGTCCGTGCTCGAAAGAAATTTCGGATTACGGCGCGCACAACCAGCGCTCGCACATCACCATCACCGCCGAGTTGCTGCAGCCGGTGGCGCTGGAAGAACTCATTCGCATTGCCGAAGAAGAAGCCTCGTGCGAAATCTGGGGCTTGCTCAAACGCCCGGATGAAAAATTCGTCACCGAGCACGCTTACGAAAATCCCAAGTTCGTCGAAGACCTGGTGCGCGATGTGGCGGCGCGGCTCAACGCAGATCCGCGCATCGGGCACTATGTGGCGGAGGCGGAGAACTTCGAGTCGATTCACAACCACTCGGCCTACGCGCTGATCGAGCGCGCCTGAGTTCAGGCGTGGTCTGCTCGGCGTGTCGAATCAGGCCGCGCCGCGCAACGCCTTGAGCTGGTAGAGGGCATCAAGCGCCTGGCGCGGGGCCATTGCATCCGGGTCGATGGCGTCCAGAGTGTCGAGCAGGGCATGCAGCTCGGCGCTGATGGCGGCAGCAGGGGCGTCGTTCACTGCTGCGGGCTGCGGTGCGGCGTCCGCAGCCACGTCAAACAGGTTGAGCTGCGCGTCCTGCTGCTGGTGCTGACGCTCCAGCGCGTCCAGCCGCTTGCGCGCATCCCGAATCACCGCTGCGGGCACCCCGGCGAGCTGCGCCACCTGAACGCCATAACTTCGGCTGGCTGGACCCTCATGCACTTCGTGCAGGAACACGATGCCTTGCGGCATTTCAGCTGCGCCCACATGCACATTGGCCGCCTGCGGGTGGCGCTGCACCATGTCGGTCAGCTCGAAGTAATGGGTGGCGAACAGGGTGAGCGCACGGTTGCGGTCGTGCAGTTGCGCGGCAATCGCGGCGGCCAGCGCCAGACCGTCGAACGTGGAAGTGCCGCGCCCGACTTCGTCCATGAGCACCAGGCTGTGCGGCGTGGCTTGTCGCAGAATTGCCGCGGTCTCGGCCATCTCGACCATGAAGGTGGATTGCCCGCCGGCCAGATCGTCCGAGGCGCCGATGCGGGTGTAGATCGCGTCCAGCGGCCCGATGCGGGCGCTGCGGGCCGGCACATAACTGCCAAGATAGGCCAGCAGCGCAATCAGCGCGGTCTGCCGCATATAGGTGGACTTGCCGCCCATGTTCGGCCCGGTGAGGATGAGCAGGCGGCGCTGTTCGTCCAGCTTGCAATCGTTGGGGATGAAGCGATCGACCCGGCTCTCGATCACCGGGTGCCGCCCGCCGTCGATGTCGATTCCCGGCGTGTCCACCAGCTCGGGGCAGGCCCAGCCGTAGGTGCTGGCGCGCTCGGCCAGCGCGCCGAGGGTGTCGAGCAGGGCCACGGCGTGCGCGGCGCGGCGGATGGCGGGCAGTTCGGGCTGCAGCGCATCGATCACGCTGTCGAACAGCACTTTTTCCCGCGCCAGGGCGCGGTCTTGCGCCGACAGCGCCTTGTCCTCGAAGGCCTTGAGTTCCGGGGTGATGTAGCGCTCCGCGCCCTTGAGCGTCTGGCGGCGGCGGTAGTCGTCGGGCACCTTGTCGGTCTGGCCGTTGGTGACTTCGATGAAAAATCCATGCACTTTGTTGTACTGCACCCGCAAGTTGGCAATGCCGGTGCGCGCGCGTTCACGCTGCTCCAGCTCCATGAGAAAGCTGCCGCAGTCGGTGTCGATGGCGCGCAGCGCGTCGAGATCGGCGTCAAAGCCGGGGGCGATGACGCCGCCATCGCGCAGATTCAGCGCGGGCTCGGCGGCGATGGCCTGGTGCAGCAGACCCGCGGCGGCGGGAGGCAAGTCGAGTTGCTGATCAACGGCTTGCAGCAACACGCCGCGCTCAAAGGCCGCTGCCTGTGCACGCAGCGCGGGAAGGCGTTGCAGGCCGTCGCGCAGGGCGGAGAGTTCGCGCGGCTTGGCTTGCTTGAGCGCGAAGCGGGCGGCGATGCGCTCCAGGTCGGCCATGCCGCGCAGGCTGGCGCGCAGCGCGGGCAAGGCGCCGTCCTGCAAGGCCTGCAAGGCCGCGTGGCGGCTGCGGGAGATTGCGGCGTCACGCGGCGGGGCTTGCAGCCAGTCGCGCAGCAGACGGCTGCCGGCGGCGGTCTGGCAGGTGTCGAGATGCGAGAGCAGGGTGGGGCTGTCGTCGCCGCGCAAGGGTTGAAGAATTTCGAGGTTGCGCCGGGCCACCGCGTCTAGCCGGAGGTTGTGCTCGGCGCGTTCCACCCGCAGATCGGCCAGCAGGGGCAAAGCGCCGCCCTGTGTTTGCTCAGCGTAGGTGAGAAGGGCCGCCGCAGCGGCATGGGCAGCAGAAAGGGCTTGCGCGTCGAAGCCGCCCAGATGCGCAACCTGGAGCTGCGCGCACAGCTTGCGCAGCCCGAGTGCGGCGTCGAAATGCCAGTCCGGGCGGGTGGTGGTGAAGGGCCATTGCACCGTGTCCGGCATGGCGTGGTTCTGCGGCCACAACACTTCTGCCGGAGTGATGCGCGCCAGCCAGTCGGGCAGGGCGGCGGCGTCACACTGCGCCAGGGTGATGCCGCCGCCGCTGAGCGCCATCCAGGCCAGTCCCCAGTCGCCGCGCGCCGTTTTCGGCGGAGCAACCGCCAGCAGCACCGCGTCGCGCTTGTCGTCGAGCAGTGCATGCTCGGTCAGCGTGCCCGGCGTCACGACCCGCACCACGCGGCGCTCGACCAGCCCCTTGGCAAGCGCCGGATCGCCGATCTGCTCGCAAATGGCGGCAGATTCGCCCAGCTTCACCAGCTTGACCAGATAGCCGTCGAGCGCCTGTGCCGGGACGCCCGCCATGATGACCGGCTCGCCGGCGGACTGCCCGCGCCGGGTCAGGGTGATGTCAAGCAGGCGCGCAGCCTTCTCCGCGTCGGCATAGAACAACTCGTAAAAGTCGCCCATGCGGCACAGCAGCAGCGCGTCTGGATACTCCGCCTTCATGCCCAGATATTGCTGCATCAAGGGCGTGTGCGAGGAAATGCTATTCAATTGATTTCCTTGATATATTTCTGTAATTGTTTGAAATTACACGGATTTTTTAACATATGGAGCGAGCGGCGATGACATGGGAAGCCGTAACGATGCCCAACGCAATCCATCCTCACTGATGTGATTTGGCGTAGCTTTTTTGGCACTGGAGAGAAAGTTACGCCGAGACGTTCGCCTTCCAGAAAAACTTACGCTGACTTTTTTGCCAATTATGGGATTTGACGCATGCACAGCTCGTATGCTCCCGCAGGCGAGCACATGACATTTGAAGATCATCCGGAGCTGCGCCTCACGGCGTCCGCAACGCGTCGAACTTGGTGGACTCATCGGCACAAAAGCCCGGTCGACGAACGGATACGGCAAGTGGAACTGGGTTGGTGGCCTGCGATGTTCTCGGTGTTCTATCACGCGGCCGTTGCGAAATGGGAAGTGCTCCGGTGGTGTCGCCCCCTCGATTGAGCGAAAACATCAACGGGGCGCAGATTGACCGGCACCGGGGAAATGCCAGAGCCAGATGGTGCGCGAAGTTTACAATTTCTGCCTGAAAGCATATCAAGAATCGAGCCGAAAATGGGAGGGTGGAGATTCGTCGCACGTTCGAAACGATGCTCCTGGGCATTGCCGACCACGATGCCGCCTCCTGAGAAAACGCCTGGCCGCCCCAAGTGTCCTTGTCCACCTCGCAGCTTGCAAGCTGCTCGGATTCGGCACTGTCCAAGCTGCCGCAGGGCAGCTTGGAGCCGCGGGCCTCATCCCCCTCGAGGGGGATGGGCCATCCCCCTCCCGACCTCCCCCACGCCGTGGGGGAGGTGAGATCACTCTCTCCTCGCTCGTGGGGAAGGATGGGGTGGGGAGTGCCCGGCCCTGGGGGTGCTAGCCTCAGTCAGGGCGAGATCGGCAAGATCATGCGCGGGCTGCCCAATTTGTCGAAGAACGTCGATGACATGCTGACGCTGTATCGCGTGCAGCAGTTGCGGGTTGCCCGCCGTGAACTCGCCCTTGAAGCCGCCATCGACCGGCTGGACAAGTTCGACCTACTCGTGCCAGCAGCACGGCGGCGGCCGCCCTGGGGCTGGACGAGCGGCTCACGCTGCTGGTGCAAAGCGCGATCGCCTGGCGGGAC
>JAQTVS010000196.1 GCA_028706735.1 Thiomonas sp. | reverse complement strand
CTGCGCGGCACGGTCACCGGGATCGCGCGCGGCATTGCGTCGCGCGAAAACCCGATGGGCGGCGACCTGCTCTCCGAGACAAACCCGATTTTCGACTGGGTCCGCCTGGCGCAGCGCATTCCTGTGCGCATCGCCATCGACCGCGCCAGCCTGCCGCCGCACCTGCGCCTTGCTGCCGGCATGACGGCCACACTGCGCGTCCATCCGGCAAGCCTGCGTCCCGGCAAAACCTGAGAGCGCCCCCAGACCTACCGCGTTCGCGTCAGGCCCCCCGAGGGGGATGAGAAAACTTGGGGCGGCCCGGCGTTTTCTCAGGAGAGCGCCCCCAGACCTGCCGCGTTCGCGTCAGGCCCCCCGAGGGGGATGAGAAAACTTGGGGCGGCCCGGCGTTTTCTCAGGAGCACGAGAGGCTGCGGCACAATGCGCGCACCATGCCAGACAGCCAGCCTGAACCAACCCGCATCATCGCCATCCGCCACGGCGAGACCGAATGGAACGCCGCCGCGCGGATTCAGGGCCATACCGATATTCCCCTGAACGCACGCGGGCTGGAGCAGGCGCAACGCGCCGCCCAGGCGCTGGCCGACGAAGCCATCGATGCGGTGTATGCCAGCGACTTGCAGCGCGCCTGGCAGACCGCCGAAGCCATTGCCGCGCCGCACGGCCTGTCCGTCGTGCGCAACCCCGCCCTGCGCGAGCGCTGCTTCGGCCAGTTTGAAGGCCACAGCTTTGCCGCGCTGGAGCCACTGCACCCCGAACTCTGCGCGCGCTGGCGCCACCGCGACCCTGACTTTGCCGCCCCGGGCGGAGAAACGCTGCGCGATTTCGCCGCACGCGCGCAGAACGCCCTGCGACAAATCGCCGCATACCATCCCGGCCAACTCATCGTGGTCGCGGTGCATGGCGGCGTGCTCGACGCGTTCTACCGCGCCGCCACGGGGCAGGAATTGCACGCGCCGCGCAGTTTCGAGCTGCGCAACGCCGCACTCAACCGCCTGCTCTACGCCCAAGGCCAGCTCACTCTGGTCGGCTGGGGCGATACCGCGCATCTCGACCGCAGCCTGAACGAAGGTGTGGAGTAATCCGCAGGACGCCGGTCCTTTTGTGTCACATCGTTTCAGATCGAGCCCGCTCCGCGCTGCGCATCGCTAGACTTCACGGCTCAACTTCGATGCGCTTTCTCTGCGCCCATGCGTCATGCCTGTTTCGAATATTCGCTTTTTTCTGCCGCTTGCGGGGCTCATGTTGCTGCTGAGCAGCATGTCGGCCCAGGCCGGGCTGGGCCAACCGCTGTCTGACGCGGCCCAGGACGGCAAGCCTGTCAGCCAGGTGCAACGTGTCGCGGCGCAGGCCGCATCTGGCGCGGCCGCAAGCAGCAATGCGCCGGCCGTGCAATCGCAAACCGTGCAAACACCGCAGGGCGTGACGGTCACTGAATATGCCAATGCGGCGGGCACCGTGTTTGCCATCACCTGGAAGGGCCCGTTCAAGCCGAATCTGCAACAACTGCTGGGCAGCTATTTCGCGCCCTACGTCCACGCCGCCCAAACGCAGACACAACAACTCAATGTCTCGCAGGTGGCGGGGAGCGACATCATCGTGCACAGCGCGGGCCGCATGCGCGGCTTTCTCGGCGTAGCCTGGGCGCCTTCGCTCGTGCCCGCCGGGTTTGACCCCGCCAGCCTTCAGCCCTGAAGTCACGCCGCCATGTTCCTCACACTGCGCTCCTGGCGCACGCGCCGCAGTTTGATGCGTCTGGCCGCGCCCGCTGCGCTGGCTGGCCTGCTGCTGAGCGGCTGCGGCGGCGGTGGCGCAAGCAGCCCTCCGCCTGCCTCCATCTCATCTGTCGCCCTAGCCAACCCCGCAACAGGCAGCAATGTAGTGTCCATCAGCATTCGCCAGATCGAAAGCAATCAGGCCTCCATCACTGCCAATACACCCTATGTCAATGTGACAGTCTGCGATGCCAGCGGCAACTGCCAGACCATTCCCGACGTGATGGTGGACACCGGCTCGGCCGGGCTGCGGCTTTACGCCAGCAAGGTGGCGCTCAACCTTCCCGGCATTCCTTCAGGCAATGGCACGCTGGCTGCCTGCGCCCAGTTTGCCTCTGGCTATGCCTGGGGCAGCATGCACCTGGCCACGGTGCAGATCGGCGGTGAAGCCACCGCGACGCCCATCCCCATCCAGTTCATGAACGACCCCGCCCTGCCCGCCGCGCCGTCCACCTGCGCAGCGCAGGGCACAGACTTCGCCACCCGCTTCGCCCCGGTGGCCAATGGCATTCTGGGCATCAGCAATTTCATCCACGACTGCGGCAATGGCTGCACCGCGGCCACCCCGGCGGCAAACCGCCCCGCGATGTATTACAGCTGCGCCAACGGCGCCTGCGCCCAGGCCAGCGCCGAACTCTCGCAACAGGGCACGAACCCCATTTCTGCGTTTGCCGTGGACAACAACGGCAGCATCCTCACCCTGCCCGTCGTGCCGCCCGGAGGCGCCGCCAGCGCCAGCGGCACCCTGGTGTTCGGCATCGGCACGCAGTCCAACAACGCGCTGCCCGCGGGCGCTGAAATCTTCCCCATCGGGCAGGACGCCTACATCAGCGGCGTCATCGACGGCGTCGCGGGCCGCGGCTTCATCGACAGCGGCTCCAACGGCTACTTTCTCGACCTCGCCCCCAGCGTCACCCGCTGCACACCCAGCGCCGCATCGAGCTGGTACTGCCCCAGCAGCCCGGTCCCGCTCACCGTTCAGCTCAGCGGCGCCTCCAGCGCACAAACCCTCGTCATCGGCAACGCGCAGACCATGTTCGACCAACAGTTCACCGCCCTGCCAGCGCTCGGCGGCGCCGCCGCCATCGCTCAGTTCGCCGATCTCGGCCTGCCCTTTTTCTATGGCCGCTCCATTGCCACAGGGCTCGAAGGCAGCATCCCCAGTGCACCCGACGGCTACTGGGCGTTCTGAATAGAAACCGTCATCAAACCCGTTTCAAATGTCCTTTTTGGGGAAATCGAACCTCTGCTTTGTTTTGCCTGAACCTATGACGATACCGCCAGAACAACGCCTCCGTCCGTTTCACCGCCTTTCCGTCACGATGGCTCTCGGTGCGGCACTGCTTCTCGGCGCATGCGGAGGCGGCGGCACGAGCAGCACAACGACGCCAGCTGACAGTCCTGGCGCGGTGAACGTGCCAAGCGTTCCCGTTGTCACGGGCGCCAACGTCGTCCCGGTCAGCATCCGCCAGATCAGCAGCAACACCACCAACACCACCAACACGCTGACGGCGAACACACCCTATGTCACCGTCACGGTCTGCGCGCCTGGCGGCAGTCCCTGCCAATCCATCCCGGACGTGCTGGTGGACACCGGATCGGCAGGGCTGCGGCTGTTCTCCGCCGCGCTCGACAGCACCCTGCTGAGTGCTCTGCCCAAAATTTCCAGCGGCAGCAGCACGCTGGCCGCTTGCGCCCAATTCGCCTCGGGCTACGCCTGGGGCAGCATGCGGCAGGCCAGCGTGCAGATGGGGGGCGAAGCCACGACGACCGCGATCCCGATCCAACTGATGGACGACGCCACGCTGCCCGCCGCGCCCAGCAGTTGCAGCAGCCAGGGCGGGGTGGACTTCGCCAGCAATTTTTACGGCATTGCCAACGGCATTCTGGGCGTCAGCAATTTGAAGTATGACTGCGGCAGCGCCTGCGCTCGAAGCGCCAGCACAGGGGTGTATTACTCCTGCAGCAGCAGTGGTTGCACTGCGGCCACGGCGCCCACCTCGCTGCAAGGCATCAACCCCATCGCGGCATTCGCCACGGACAACAACGGCAGCATCCTCGCCCTGCCTGGCGTGCCGTTGCCCCTTGGCGCGCCCAGCGCAAACGGAGCGCTGATCTTCGGCATCAACACGCAAGCCAACAACACCCTGAGCGACGCGCAGCTTTACCCGCTGGATGCCGCCGGAAACCTGGCTCTGACGCTCAACGGCAAGGCCATGTCGGGCTTCGTCGACAGCGGCTCGAATGGCTATTACCTGGACTTGAGCGGCGTGCCGACCTGCTCGCAGGCTGCAAGTTTTTACTGCCCAACCCAATCCTTCAGCCTGGCGGCCAGCCTGCAGTTGGCGGATGCCTCCTTTGGCCCGGTGCAGAGCCTCGTGATCGGCAATGCGCAAGACATGTTCCAGACGCAAAACACCGCGCTTCCCGCACTGGGTGGAACGGCCGCCATTGCGGGCTTTGTCGATCTGGGTCTTCCGTTCTTCTACGGCCGCTCGATCGCCACGGGGATTGAGGGCGCCAACGCCAGCGCGCCGAACGGCTATCTGGCGTATTGAACCCGCTGGCTCTCAGCCGCCGAACAGGTCACCGCCCGGGCGCTGCGGCGCTGCCAGGCCGAGATGTGCGTAGGTGGCCGCGGTGGCGATGCGCCCGCGCGGGGTGCGTTGCAGATAGCCCTGCTGGATGAGGTAGGGCTCGATCACGTCTTCGATGGTGTCGCGCTCTTCGCCAATGGCCGCGGCCAGATTGTCCAGCCCCACCGGCCCGCCATCGAAGCGATGCACCACGGCTTCGAGCAGCTTGCGGTCCATCACGTCAAAGCCCAGCGGATCGACGTCGAGCATCCTCAGCGCGGCATCGGCCACCGGCGCGGTGATTTCGCCCGAAGTTTTCATCTCGGCATAGTCGCGCACGCGGCGCAGCAGGCGGTTGGCAATACGCGGTGTGCCGCGGGCGCGGCGGGCAATCTCCAGAGCGCCCTCTTGTTCGATCACGGCGCCAAGCAATCCCGCAGAGCGCAGCACGATGCGGGTGAGTTCTTCCGCGGTATAAAACTCCAGCCGCGCGACGATGCCGAAACGGTCGCGCAGCGGATTGGTCAGCATGCCAGCGCGGGTGGTGGCGCCCACCAGAGTGAAAGGCTGCAGGTCGATCTTGACGCTGCGCGCGCCCGGCCCTTCGCCGATGAGGATGTCGATCTGATAGTCCTCCAGCGCCGGGTAAAGAATCTCCTCGACCACGGGCGAGAGGCGGTGGATCTCGTCGATGAACAGCACATCGTTGCGTTCCAGATTCGTGAGCAGGGCCGCCAAATCCCCTGCGCGTTCGAGCACCGGGCCGGAAGTGGAGCGCAAGTTCACCCCCATTTCCCGCGCCACGATGTGCGCCAGCGTGGTCTTGCCCAGCCCGGGCGGGCCAAACAGCAGGACATGGTCCAGCGCCTCGGCACGCTTGCGCGCGGCGCCGATGAAGATGTCGAGCTGCTCGCGCACCCGCACCTGGCCGACATAATCGTCGAGCTGCTGGGGGCGCAGCGCGCGCTCCACCACAGTTTCCTGCGGCGACACGGGCGCGGCGTCGATCAGCCGCGCCGGGCCGGGAGCAAAGGCATCAGGTTGAATGGGCACGGCAGGAGCGGAGAAGAACTGGGAATGCGCACAGCATAAAGCAACGCAGGCAAACCCCGCTCACCCGCGCAGCAGCGCCTCTTCCGCAACGGCCAGCGCATCGGGCAGGCCGGAGAGCACCACGGTATCGCCTTCGCGCAGTTGCAGCGTGGGGGCGGGTTTGAGCACCTGCCCATCGCTGCGCCGCACCTGCGTCACCCGCGCGCCGTCGCGGCTCACGGCGCGCAGCATCTGCCCCACGGCGGCTGCCTCGGCGGAGAGGGTGACAGACTGCAGGCGCGGCTGGTCGGCGTCTTCCAATGAGGCATCGTCGCTGCCATGAAACCAGTCGCGCAGCAGGCCGTAGCGCTGCGCCCGGGCATGGCGCACC
>JAQTVS010000004.1 GCA_028706735.1 Thiomonas sp. | reverse complement strand
GCACGAACAAGGCGGGCGCCATCTGGGGCACCTCGGCATCGATGTGGTCGTACGTGCACCGCGTCCGCCCGCCGTGGTCCACCGTGGTCCCCGCGACTCTGGCGGCCTTTGTTGGCGCGCTCGGAGGCGCCTGGCTGATCACCCTGGTGAAAGCCGCGGATTTTCGCCAGGCCCTTCCCTTCATTTTGCTGGCCGTCCTGCTCTACACCCTCAAGCGCAAGGATCTGGGGCATCACCACGCGCCGCACCTCAGCGGCCTTGCTGAGCGCGCACTGGCGATCGGTGGTGGATTGTTGATTGGTTTTTACGACGGGTTTTTCGGCCCCGGCACCGGAAACTTTCTCATCTTCCTGTTCGTGCGCGGCTTTGGTTTTGACTTTTTGCACGCCTCGGCCAGCGCCAAGGTGGTCAATGTCGCCTGCAATCTGGCCGCGCTGCTGGTGTTTGCCAGCAAAGGCCACGTCATGTGGCCGTATGCGGCGCTGATCGCGGTCTGCAATATCGCAGGCAGTCTGCTGGGCACCCGGCTGGCGCTGCGCCGGGGCACGCATTTCGTGCGCGGCATGTTTCTGCTCGTGGTCGCGGCACTGATTCTGAAGACCGCGCATGACGCGTTTTTCTGAGCGCGCATGAAAAAGGCGCTGCGAGTTGCCGCGCAGCGCCTTTGCGTGAATCAGTTGCCTGACTTATCGCTTCATCGGGCAGGTGTTCATGCCGATGATGGAATACAGCGGGCAGAACTTGAATAGGCCCGTGAACAGGGGCACAACGCCAATCCAACCCCAGACGCCGATGGTCCCCATCAGAGTCAAGCCGATCAGAACGATACCCACAACGATACGCAGAATGCGATCAATACCACCGACATTGAATTTCATGGCCCACTCCTGGAAAGAAAGAATGCTGTAATTGGACACCGAATTCCGAGTCTGCACAGTGACTGCAGTCACATGCGGAACCTGACTTCAGCTGCGCATGCCTACTACATTATCCTGCAATCTCCCCTGCCGCCACCTGACGCAAGACTGCCGGTTGCAGAATGTCGATCTTTTCACGAGACAGCCCGACCCAGCCAGCCGACTCGAAACGCTTGAGCAAGCGGGTCACCATCTCGCGCGCGGTGCCCAGCCGGTCGGCAAGTTGCTGATGCGTGCTCAAGACACGCGGGCCCTGCCCCAGGAGCGCCTGCGCCAACCGCTGATCCAGCCGGTGAAATGCCAGGGCGTCGATCAGTGCGGTGAGGTCGGCCATGCGCGCGGCAAACTGCCCCAGCACGAACTGCCGAAATGCTGGAACCCGCTGCAGCCAGTTTTCAAACAAGTCGGGACGAATCATCCACAGCGCGCCATTCGTCTGCATTTCAGCGTGTGCGGACAGCGCCTCGCCAGAAAACAGACTGGCAGACGACACCAGGCAAACCTCCCCCGGCGTGAGACGATACATCTCCAACTGCCGCCCTGTCGGCGCCATGCGGAACACCCGCGCCTCGCCAGCCAGCACCAATGGAAAGCCGCCACAACTCACGCCCGGCGCAAACAATTGCGCACCGCGCGGCACCTGCATCACTGTGCCGCCAGCCGCCCACTCAGCTTCCAGTTCCAAGGCTGGAACGGCAGAAAGCGCAGGGTAAAGAACTTGAATATCGGTCAGTGTTTGCATGGAAAATAGGGCACAGCGGGTGGGCGTGTACAAAACGGGAAATGTTTCACGTGAAACAAAGCCCCGCAAGCGCGACGCGCAGGGTTAACCCGCATAAAATAAGCAGCTTGAGGAGACACACTTGGATTATCCCCGTAACTTTGATGTCGTTGTGATCGGCGGAGGTCATGCCGGCACAGAAGCGGCACTGGCCGCCGCGCGCATGGGGTGCGCCACCCTGTTGCTGACGCACAATATCGAGACCCTGGGTCAGATGTCTTGCAACCCGTCTATCGGCGGAATCGGCAAGGGCCACCTGGTCAAGGAAATCGACGCTCTGGGCGGCGCCATGGCCGAGGCCACGGACGAAGCTGGCATCCAGTTCCGCATCCTCAACAGCAGCAAAGGGCCTGCGGTGCGCGCCACGCGCGCGCAGGCTGATCGCCAGCTCTACAAACGCGCCATTCGCGGTCGGCTGGAAAACCAGCCCAATCTCTGGTTGTTCCAGCAGGCGGCGGATGATCTGCTGGTGGAGCCGACCGGCCACGGCGAGCGGGTCACCGCGGTCGTCACCCAAACCGGCATCCGCTTTCGCACCCGCACCGTGGTACTTACAGCGGGCACCTTTCTCGATGGCAAGGTGCATATCGGCCTCGATCAATACGCTGCCGGACGGGCGGGCGACCCGCCCTCGCTGCGCCTGTCTGCACGACTCAAAGCGTTGAATCTGCCGCAGGGACGGCTGAAAACTGGCACTCCGGCGCGCATCGACGGTCGCTCCATCGATTTTTCCAAGCTCATCGAGCAGCCGGGCGACCTCAATCCCATGCCTGTGTTCAGCTTTCTCGGCACGCCCGATCAGCATCCTACCCAGGTGGCGTGCTGGATTACGCACACCACGGAGCGCACCCACGAGATCATCCGCGCCGGACTCGACCGCAGCCCGATGTTTACCGGGGTGATCGAGGGCGTCGGCCCGCGCTATTGCCCGAGCATCGAAGACAAGATTCACCGATTTGCCGACAAATCGTCGCACCAGGTCTTCCTGGAGCCGGAAGGCCTGCAGACCAACGAGTTCTACCCCAACGGCATTTCCACCAGCCTGCCGTTCGATGTCCAGGTTGACATGGTGCGCTCCATTCCCGGGCTGGAAAACGCGCATCTGCTGCGCCCGGGCTACGCCATCGAATACGACTATTTTGATCCGACCGCGCTCAAGACTTCGCTGGAAACCAAGGCGATTGACGGGCTGTTTTTTGCTGGGCAGATCAATGGCACCACAGGCTACGAAGAGGCCGCGGCCCAAGGCCTGCACGCCGGCATCAACGCCGCATTGCAGGTGCAGGGCCACGAGGCCTGGTGCCCGCGCCGCGATCAGGCTTACATCGGCGTGCTGGTGGACGACCTCGTGACCAAGGGCGTGAGCGAGCCGTACCGCATGTTCACCAGTCGGGCCGAGTATCGCCTCAGCCTGCGCGAGGACAATGCCGACTTGCGCCTGACCGAAATCGGCCGCGAACTCGGCGTGGTGAGCGATGCCCGCTGGGATGCATTTTGCCGCAAACGCGATGCCATTGAACGCGAAATCCAGCGCCTGCGCTCCACCTGGGTCACGCCGCAGACCCTGCCGCCCGAGCAGGCGCAAGCGCTGCTGGGCAAGCCCATCGAGCGGGAATACAACCTCGCCGATCTGCTCAGCCGCCCGGAGTTGCGCTACGACGCGCTGACCCAGTTTCCTCACCCCGCTTTTGCACCGGACGCACCCCTGGGCGACGCGGAGCGCGAGCAGGTCGAGATCCATCTCAAGTACGCAGGTTATATCGGCCGGCAGCAGGAGGAGGTGGCGCGCGCAGCGCAGTATGAATCGCTGCGCTTGCCTGGCGATCTGAATTACCGCGAAGTTTCCGGGCTGTCGATCGAGGTGCAGCAAAAACTCAACCAGGCCAGGCCGGAAACACTGGGTGTGGCTTCGCGCCTGTCGGGAATGACCCCTGCGGCAGTCTCCCTGCTGCTGATCCACCTGCGCAAAGGCGTACTCAAGCAGGCGCTCCGACTGGAAAAGGATGCCGCCGCGTGAGCGCGCCCCAAGCGAAGGCGACAGGCGCATTTTCCATCGAAGCCTTTTTACAGCGCACACTGCGCGCGCTCGACCTGGATTTCAGCGCCCGGCAAGAGCAGCAACTGCTCGATTACACCGCGCTGCTGCAGCGCTGGAACCGCGTGTTCAACCTCACGGCGGTGCGCGATCTGGAAGGCATCGCCCGCTTGCATCTGGCGGACTGCCTTGCCGCCCTGCCTGCTTTGCAGCGCGCGGCGCCTGGGCGCATTCTCGATGTCGGCTCCGGCGGCGGTTTGCCCGGCATCGTGTTGGCCATCGGCCTGCCGGATACAGACATCCACTTGGTCGACACCGTGCAGAAAAAGTGCGCCTTCCTGCAACAGACCTGCGGCAGTCTGGGCCTTCGGCATGTGACCGTGCATCACGCCCGTGTGGAGGCGCTGCAGGACGCCACCGGATTTGACTGCATCACCAGCCGCGCTTTCAGCGATTTGCCTTTGCTGGTGAAAAGCACGCGTCATCTGCTCGCTGCGGGAGGCCAGTGGTGCGCGATGAAGGCTCAGATTCCCGAGCATGAAATCGCAGCGCTTCCCGCTGCCATCACCACACGCATTGAGGCCTTGCAGGTTCCCGGACTGGACGCCGCACGCTGCCTGGTCTGGCTGCAACCGCAAACCTCCACAGCGGAAACGGTGGCATAGCAGCCATCTCCGGCACAATACGGCTTGGCTGGGCGTGGCTCGGCACTGTTTCACGTGAAACATCCGCATTCTGGAGAACCCGCTTGACGCAGATTTTTTGTATCGCAAACCAAAAAGGTGGAGTTGGCAAAACCACCACCAGCGTCAACCTGGCCGCCGCACTCTCACGGATTGGCCAGCGCGTCCTGATGGTCGATATGGACCCGCAGGGCAACGCCACCATGGGATCCGGCATCAACAAACACACCCTCAACGCCTCGGTCTATGAGGTGTTGATCGGACAAGCCACACTGGCACAAGCGCGCCAGCACAGCGAAAAATCGGGCTATGACGTAGTCGGCGCCAACCGCGAACTCGCTGGCGCCGAGGTGGAACTGGTCGATCAGCCGCAGCGCGAACGCCGCCTCAAATCAGCGCTCGCCACCGTCGCTGCTGAATATGACTTCATCCTGATCGACAGCCCGCCAGCGCTCGGCCTGCTCACCCTCAACGGCCTGTGCGCCGCGCACGGCGTCATCGTGCCGATGCAGTGCGAATACTTCGCGCTCGAAGGCCTGTCCGATCTGGTGAATACCATCAAGCAGGTGCACGCCAACCTCAACCGCGATCTGCGCATCATCGGCTTGCTGCGGGTGATGTTCGATCCGCGCATCACCCTGCAACAGCAGGTTAGCGATCAGATCAAATCGCATTTCAGCGACAAGGTGTTCAACACCGTCATACCGCGCAATGTCCGCCTGGCAGAAGCGCCCAGCTATGGCCTGCCTGGCGTGGTGTTCGATCCCGCCAGCCGGGGCGCCAAGGCCTTCACCGAATTCGCGCAGGAAATGGTGGCGCGATTGGCCCTCCCCGCATGACCTCCACCACCGACAAGATGCCAGTGCGTATCCTGCTGCTGCCAGGCTGGCTCGGTTCAGGCGCCGGGCATTGGCAGCTGCGCTGGCAAAGTCTGCACGGCGATACGCTGGTGGAGCAAGCCGATTGGCACACCCCGCGCCGGGGCGACTGGATCGCGCGGCTGGAAGACGTCATCCTCACCCGGCCCGGCCCCGTCGCTCTCGTCGGCCACAGTCTGGGCTGCCACCTCGCCGCAGCCTGGGCGGTGAGCAGCGGGCACAGCCACCGTGTCGTCTGCGCCCTGCTGGTCGCGCCACCCGATCTGTCGCGGCCTGACCTGCCGCCCGCCCTTCTGCCCTGGCAACGCCCCCTCCCGGAACGCAAGCTGCCATTCGACGCAACCGTTGTTGCCAGTGCGAACGACCCGTATTGCACTGCGGACGCTGCGCAACACCTCGCGACCCGCTGGGGCGCCAACGTGCTCCATCTGGGCGCGCTCGGCCATCTCAACGCCGACTCCGGTCTGGGTGACTGGCCGCAAGGCCGGGCCCTGCTGCAGGGCGCCTTGCAGCGCAGCAGGCACAATGTCGTCCCTTCCCCCGATTGACCGGGCTACATCCCCACGCTCATGGCAACAAAAAAACCCAAAGGACTCGGCCGCGGGCTCGACTCTCTGCTCGGCCCCTCCGTGGAACTGTCCGAACTAGACGCCGCCGCGCTGCGCGAATTGCGCCTGGATGATCTGGTGCCCGGCCGCTACCAACCCCGCACCCAGATGGACGAAGGCGCACTCTACGAACTGGCGCAGAGCATCAAGGCGCAGGGTGTGATGCAGCCCGTGCTGGTGCGCGCCCTGCCGGACGGGCGTTATGAAATCATCGCCGGAGAGCGCCGCACCCGCGCCGCGCGGCTGGCTGGCCTCGACACCATTCCCGCACTGGTGAAAGACGCCGACGACCGCGCCACCCTGGCGATGGCGCTGATCGAAAACCTGCAGCGCGAAGATCTGAACCCGCTGGAAGAGGCGCGCGGCATCGCACGGCTGATCGAGGAATTCGGCCACACCCACGAGCAAGCCGGGCAGGCCGTCGGCCGCTCACGCACCGCCACCAGCAATCTGCTGCGCCTGCTCAATCTGGCCGACGCGGTGCAGACCATGCTGCTGGCCGGAGATCTCGACATGGGCCATGCCCGCGCGCTCCTGGCGCTGGAAAAGGCGCAGCAGGTGCAGGCGGCGCAGCAAATCCTGGCCAAGCGCCTGAGCGTGCGCGAGGCCGAGCGGCTCGTCAGCCGCACCCAGCAGGAACAGGGCGCAGCAGGTGCGCCGAAAAAAGCCAAGGCGACCAAAGACCGCGACTGGCAGCGACTGGAAGAAGAGCTGTCCGAGCGCTACACCGCGCCTGTCGAAATTCGGAGCAAGGCGGTGCGCAAAGGCCATCAGAGCGGCGAAATCGCCATCCGCTTTTCCTCGCTGGACGAACTCGACGGCCTGCTCGCCCTGCTTCGAGGCGCACGCCCGGGAGAGTGAGCCTTACTGCAACGCCGCCGACGCCGCGGCAAACCGGCAGGCGGTATGTGCGTCCTTCTGCTGCGCCTCGCAACCCAAGGTCAGCCAGTAGGCCGCCAATCGTCGGCAGACAATGCACATTTCGGCGCTGAGCTGGGGATGTTGCTGCAAGGTCTGTAGATTGCGGCCGATTTTTTGCATGGCCGCCACGCTGGGCTGGTCGACGTAAAACGTCATCAACGCCAGAGTTCCTGCCAGGAGCGGCTCGGCGGATTCGGTGTTGCTTGTTGCTGCGTTCGGCATAAAAAATCGCATGGCTGGCAGTGCCGGAGGACTGGTCCGCACGGGGCTGGCGAGCAAAGCAACGAGGAGATGATTCTGGCGCGCGTGCTTGCGCGCCACCTATTTGGTCAGGATCAGTTTGTCCTGCCGGGTCAGGCGCAGTTGGTAGGTCTGCCCCTGATGGCGGATCTGCACCACCGCGCCCTGCCGGAACAGCTCGCGCGAGTGCAGGGTCAGCCCGGCGCTCGACGAATTTTCCACCGGGGCGCCGCCCGGCGGCGCCCCGGATGATTCCTTGCGCAACATGGCATTCATCGTGGCCACTCCATCACGGCCCAGGTCAGCGCAAGCACGACCAATAAACTGAGCCCCAGTTCTGCATATCCCATATCCCATCCTCCATCAAGCCATGACTCCCTGGCGTCGGCCGGGGACGATTCGCGATCCGTCTTCAGTGCGCCAAGGGCGACCCGGCGCTTCTTTAAGCGAATCACAATGGGGACATCTTATTGCGAATCATTCTTATTCGCTAAATGACACACAATCCTTGTGGGTTTCAGCGCTGGTCATCAGGCGCAATACAGTGCGCTGCGGTTACGGCCGCCCTGCTTGGCGCGGTACATCGCCTGATCGGCCATGGACAACACGGCGTCGATACTCTGGATCGGCGCGTCGCACCCGGCAATCCCCAGACTCAGGCTGAGCCGCACCACGCCAACGGAGGTCTGGAAGGGGTGCGCGGCGACGAATTCGCGCACCCGCTCCGCGATTTCAAGCGCTTGCGCCGCCTGAGTCTGCGAGAGCAGGACGCAGAACTCCTCGCCGCCCATGCGCGCAAAGACATCGCCGTCGCGCAGCAGCGAGAGCACGATCTGCGCAAACTCCACCAGCACTTCATCGCCTACCGGATGTCCATAGCGGTCGTTGATCTGCTTGAAGTGGTCAAGGTCGATCAATATGACGCACAGTCCCCCGACGCCAGCGGGTGCGTCCTGAATGGCGCGTTCGACCGCGGCGAAAAAGCCGCGCCGGTTTTGCACGCCGGTGAGCGGGTCGGTGTAGGCAAGTGCGCGCAACTGATGCTCCAGGGCTTTTTGCGCGGAAATCTCCACCATGCCAGTGATCACACAATCTTCCCCGGCAAAACGCACCCGCCGCGTGGACACCAGCACATCGAGCGGCAGGCCTTCCACAGTCTTCAGCCGCACCTCCATCTGCCGCACCGCGCCTTCCGCCTGCAGTCGCGCCAGCAACTGCCCGCGCTGCGCCGGATCGGCGTAAAAATCCATGGTGAAAATGTCCTCCGACAGACGATTGCCGGGGTCGATCAGCGTCTTGGCCGCCGCGTTGAAGCGCAGCACGCGGGAATCGGACAGACGCGCCAGCACCAGGGGCATCGGTGTGGCGTCGAACAGGCGCTCCAGGTTTTCTTCGCTCTGCTCGGCGTGACGCCGGGCCTCCTGCGCCGCGCGGGCTTCGGTCTGCAACCGCCGCCGGTCGAGCCAAGCCAGGCGCATGCTCCGGCTGAGAGACACCGCAATCTGCCATCCCGCCACATTGGCAAAACCAAACAACACCACGGCAATGCTGACAAACTTGGTGTCGAAGTGCAGCGCGGTCCAGACCACAATGGCGAACAGGGCGGTGAACACCCCGCCGACCCACAGCGCCTCACGCCGCAGAATGGGCACATAGGCGTATCCCGCGAAAATGAGCGCCAGTGCGGTGATCGCGTGGTAATCCGCGCTGCCGCCATAGGCCAACACCACCAGCAGAAAGAGCACCATGATGCTCAACTCAAAGCCAAGCAGCAAAGCGGCCACCCGCCGCACGCTGTCCACCTGCTTCGCCCGGCCTAGCCGCGCAAGACCGATTCCCCAGCCGAGAATGACAAACCGCGCTGCCAGCAGGGCCCAGTACACCCCCGTTGCGCCCAGAACCGACAAATCGGTGAATGTGGCCGAGAGAAAAGCCAGCGCGCCATAGAGGCCGATCTGCCGCACGCGCGTCCCGAGGGTTTCCCATTCCGCGCGAATAAACGCCTCTTCATGCGCCGCGTCCACGAACAAGCCGTCCGCGCCGATGCGCAATTGCGTCTCCGAGTCAGCGGGGAGGGGGTCGGTTGCCATGGAATCCGTCACAGAAGGCGCAGACTGCATCCTCGGACGCTTCCACGCAAATTCAGCCGCCATCGTATGCCGAAGACCACAGCGATCGCCATCCAACCCGTTTGGGAAGGTCGAATAGTTCACGGTTTGCACAAGAGTCGGACTCTGCACGCTCAAAACCCAAGCTCTCTCATCAAACCGCGGTGAAAATGAACAGCCGCCACTCCACACTCTCCCCGCAGCGCCATGACCGCCAGCCTGTCCAGCCCGACTTTTGAACGCGCCGCGCCGCAACTGAAGGCTGCGCCGTTCGCGTTGAGCCAGACACAGCAAGACATCCTGTTGCGGCAAGAGTTGCTGGGCCACGCCATTTACACCATCGGCTTGACCGTCTCCATCGACGGCGCGCTCGATGCGCCCTTGCTGCAGCGGGCGATGCAGGACGTCGTCGCCGCCGAACCCATGCTGCGCGCCTGGGTGGCCGATACCCCCGGCGGCCCCCAGTGGCAGATCGCCCCTGCGCTGGACTGGGCGCTGCCCTACACCGACTGGTTCGCACAGACCGGCTCGCCGCTCCACGCCGCAGAGCACGCCGCCCGCGACATCGCCGCGCGCAAAGCCAAAGGCATCGCCCCATCCGGTCCGGCCCTGTGGCGCTCTTCCCTGTACCGCACCGGTCCAGCACAGTATGAATGGCTGCTGTGCTTCAACCACCTCCTTCTCGACGGCTACGGCATCCTGCTGGTTGGTCAGCGCATCTGCCATCGCTACAACGCCCTGGCCGCCTGCGACACCGGCACGCTGGAGCCCGGGCCCAGCTATGCCCGCTTTGTCGCGCACGAGCAGAACGCCGCGCATTCGCCCCGCCATGCGCGCGACCGGGCGTTCTGGGAAGGGCGCATGGCCGACATCGACACCGCCGCCTCCGTGGTGTCCACGCCCGATCTGCAGGCCCTGCCCGTCCCGGTGCAGCACCGGTGGGAAGTCAGCGCCGCGCGCTGGCAGCGTTACCTGCAGAGGGCCGCCGAACACGGCCTGTCGCCTGCGCAGGGGGTGATGTTCTTTCTCGCCAGCTATCTCGCCAAGGTCTTGGGACAAACGGACATCCTCATCGGCATGCCGCTGCACAACCGCAGGGACGCCATCGACAAGCAGACCATCGGGCTGTTCGTCAACACCCTGCCCCTGAGGCTCGTCGCCGACGCCAACGCCACGCTGCCGGACATGATGCGCGCCCTGGCCGACGACACGCGGCAGGTCTTGCGCCATCAACACTATCCGCTCGACCGCGTCCTCACCCGGCTGCCGCCCCGGCAGGGGATCGCCGGCATGCATTTCGACTTGATCGTGTCGTTCGAGAACTTCGCTCCGCACACCACCCTCGGCGCCGCGCGGCTGACCTTCGCGCCGTTCAGCGGCCACCCGGGGTTCGCCCCGGTCGCCGCCTACATCCGGCAATACGGCGAGACCGACCACTTGCCCATCGACCTCGTCCTGGACCCCAGAGCGCCGGCCGCGCTGCGGCACACCCGGTTTCTCTCGGCCCGCCTCGATCAGCACTTGAGCGCCCTGCTCGACCAGCCGCAAGTCCGCCTGCGCGATCTTGACCTGCTCTCCCCTGCCGAACGCGCCGCGCTGCACGCCCTGCAGCCCGTCCCCGTGCCGCGCCCCGCGCCGCAATGCCTGCATGATTTGGTCGCCGAGCAAGCACGCCACACCCCCGCAGCCTGCGCCGTCCAGTTCGGCAACACCCGACTGAGCTATAGCGCGCTCGACCAGGCGGCCGACCGTCTGGCCCACACCCTGCGCCGCCTCGGCGTCGGGCGCGACGTGCTGGTTCCGGTCATGATGGAGCGCCGCCTCGAACTGGTCGTGGCGCTGCTCGGCGTGCTCAAGGCTGGCGGCGCCTATGTGCCGCTGGACGCCGACCTGCCCGCCGAGCGTCTGCGCCGCATCCTGCAGGAGACCCGGGCGCAGGTCGTACTCACCCAGGCCGCGCTGCACCCGGCCATGCGCGCCGCGAGCGCGCCGCGTGCACTGCACCTGCTCGACGCCGACCTCCTGCCGGACACGCCCTCCGCCCCCCCGCTGGACGCCCCGGCTCTGCAGACGCCTGGCGCGGAGCCCGACGACCTCGGCCTAGTCATCTTCACCTCTGGCTCCACCGGCCAGCCCAAGGGCGTGATGATTTCGCACCGCGCCCTGTGCAACCACGCGCTGTGGAACCTGCGGGCGGTGGCCTTCGGGCCGCACGACCGCCTGCTGCAAAAATCCTCACTGAGTTTCGACGCCTCCGTCTCCGAGTTCTTCGTTCCCCTGCTGTGCGGCGCCGCAGTGCGCCTCGCCCCGCCGGGCCTGCAGCGCGACCTGCCCGCACTGCTGCAAACCGTCATCCAACAACAGATCACCCACCTCACCCTCGCACCGTCCACCGCCAAGGCGCTGGTGGACGACCCTGCGCTGCCCCATTGCACCAGCCTGCGCTGCCTGCAGTTCGGCGGCGAGCCGCTGGAGGCCGCGCTGGCCGCGCGCTTCCAGGCCCTGCTGCCGCACGCCCGGCTGCTGAATTTTTACGGCCCCACCGAAACCACCGAGGACAGCAGCCTTTATGTCGTGGAGGGCCCCATCACCCAGACGCGCGGCAATCTGCCTGTGGGCCGGCCCATCGACAACACCCGCATCGACGTGCTCGACGACCAGTTGCGTCAAATCCCGTTCGATGTGATCGGCGAAGTCTGCATTGCCGGCGCGGGCGTGGCGCGCGGCTACCTTGGCCAGCCCGAACTGAGCGCCGAACGCTTCCTGCCCGATCCCTTCGCACCCGGCGAACGCCTCTACAAAACCGGCGATCTTGGCTATTGGTCCGAGCACGGGCAGCTCCACATCACTGGGCGCAACGACGCGCAGATCAAGATCCGCGGCTTTCGCATCGAACTCGGCGAAATCGAGCGGCAACTCGCCAGTCATCCCGCGGTCGCACAGGCTGCCGTCATCCCCTGGATGGCCCGCGCGGACGACCCGCAGCTGGCCGCCTATCTCGTGCTGCGCGAGGGACAGGAGCACACGCCGGTCAGCGCGCTGCAGCGGGCGCTGCAGGCCAGCCTGCCGCGCTACATGATTCCCAGCGCCTGGCAGATTCTGCCCGCCATGCCCCTGACCGCCAGCGGCAAGATCGACAAACGCGGCCTGCCCGCAGCGCAGCTTGAGACCACGCCGCAAACCCTGCCGCGCCTCGCCCCGCGCAACCCGACAGAACAGGTCTTGTGGGCCATCTGGGGCGAGGTGCTGCACACCGACGCCTTCGGCGTGCGCGACCACTTCTTCGATCTGGGCGGCCACTCGCTCACCCTGACCCAGGTGCGTTCGCGCATCCACGCGGCGTTCGGCCTCGAACTGCCGCTGGCCGATCTGTTCACGCACCTGAGCATTGCCGAACTGGCAACGCATCTCGATCTGCAGCAACAAGGCCGCGCGATCGCCGCGTCCATCGCGCCCGTGAGACGCGACGGGCCTCTTCCTGCCTCGCTCTCGCAGCGCCGCATGTGGGTCATCCAGCACTTTCACCCGGAGTCGGTGGCGTACAACGTCACCGCGCCCCTGCGGTTGCATGGCCCGCTGGACATCGCCCTGTTCCGGCAGGCGCTGGACCTGCTCATCGCGCGGCACGAGGCCCTGCGCACCCAGTTCGCCCTGCGCGATCAGGAGCCGGTGCAGATCATCCTTCCCCATCTCCCCGCCGCGCTGGACATCATCGACCTGCGTCATCTGGAACAGGCGGATGCCTGCGAAGCCGCCGCCCGGCAAGCGGCAACCGCGTTCACCGCCCGGCCCTTCGACCTGTCGGCCGCCCCGCTCCACCGCGTCGCCCTGATGCAACTCCGCGAAGACGCGCATGTGCTGCTCTGGGTGCTGCATCACACGATTGCCGACAACTGGGCGCTCGCCGTGCTATCACGCGACGCGCTGCAGATCTACGCCGGGCTATTGCGCGGCCAGGCCGACCCGGCCGACATGGCGCTGCCCCCGCTGCAAATTCAATACGCCGACTACGCCGCGTGGCAGCGCAGCGCCCCCGTGGCAGCGGCGCGCGAGACGCATCTTGCTTACTGGATGCAGCGTCTGCAGGGCCTGGCCGATCTCCCCCTGCCCACCGACTTCCCCCGCCCCGCGCAGCCCAGCTTTGCGGGCAAAACCCTGTTCGTCCCCCTGCCGCAGACCCTGCAGCAGGCGCTGCGCAAGCACGGCGCCCGCCACGGCGCGACCCCGTTCATGCTGCTGCTGGCCAGCTTCAACGTGCTGCTCGCCCGCATCACCCGCAGCGCAGACATCGCTGTAGGCACGCCCATCGCCAACCGCCACCACGCCGCCACCGAGCAGCTCGTCGGCACCCTGGTCAACACCCTGGTCATGCGCAACACGGTTGAACAGCACGCCACCTTCGACCAGCTCCTGCAGCAGGTGCGCGACACCGCGCTCGCCGCCTATGCCCACCAGGACGCGCCGTTCGACGAACTGGTCGAGCGCCTCGCCACCCAGCGCGCCGACCATCCTCAAGGCCTGGTGCGGGTGCTGTTCAACGTGCTCAACGCGCCCATCGGCAAGCTGGCCGACGTGCCCTTCACCTACGAGGTGTTCGACTTCAAGCGCGTGGCGGCGCAGTTCGACCTGTCCCTCCACGTCGATACCGAATTCAGCCGTCACATCCAGCTCGAATACGCCACCGAGCTGTTCAGTGACGACACCGCGCAGCGCCTGCTCGACAGCTATCTCTTTCTCACCGAACAGTTGCTGGCGCAGCCCAGCCTGCCGCTGGCCGCGCACGCCCTGCTCACCCCGCCGCAGCGCGCCCTGCTCGCCCAGTGGAACGCCACCCAGGCCGACCACCCCGCGCAGCGCAACCTGCCCGACTTCCTGCAGCTCGACGCCGCCGACAAGCGCGGCCGCATCGCCCTGACCGATGCACAGGGCCATCCCATGCGCTACCGCGAACTGCACGCCCGCGCCCTGGGCATCGCCCACTTGCTGCGGCAGCAGGGCATCGGCCGCGGCGATCGTGTGGGCCTGTGCCTGGATCGTCAGCCCGACATGCTCGCCGCGCTGCTGGGCGTGCTGCACGCAGGCGCGGCCTATGTGCCGCTCGACCCCGGATTCCCGGCCGTGCGTCTGCGCTATATGGCGGGCGACGCGCAACTGCGCTGCGTCCTCACGCAGACCGCCCTGCTGCCGCTGATGACCGGCACCGGCGTGCCGCAATATGCGCTCGACAGCGCCGCGCTGGCGCGCCTGCGCAGCGACTCCGCGCTCCCGCCGGAACAAAGCGCCCGGCCCAACGACCCGGCCTATCTGATCTACACCTCCGGCTCCACCGGGCAGCCCAAGGGCGTGCAGGTGCCGCACCGCGCCGTGATCAACTTCCTGCACAGCATGACGCGCGAACCCGGGCTGCAGCCCGATGACGCGCTGCTCGCCGTCACCACCCTGTCCTTCGACATCGCCGTGCTCGAACTGCTGCTGCCGCTGGCCGTGGGCGCGCGCGCCATCCTGGCCGACCATGCGCAGGCGCGCGATCCCTACGCCTTGCGCGACCTGCTGCAAACCAGCGGCGCCACCGTGCTGCAGGCCACACCGTCCACCTGGCGCATGCTGCTCGAATCGGGCTGGACCGGCAATCGCCAATTGCGCGCCTTCATCGGCGGCGAGGCCCTGCCCGCCGATCTCGCCCCACGCCTGCTGTCCACCTGCGCCGAGGTGTGGAATCTTTACGGCCCGACCGAAACCACGGTTTGGTCCACCTGCTGGCGGGTGCAGCCGCAGCAGCCCATCACAATCGGACGGCCCATCGCCAATACCCAGGTCTGGGTGCTTGATCCGCAAGGCCAGCCCTGTCCCATCGGCACGCCGGGTGAAATGCACATCGGCGGCGACGGCGTCGCGCTCGGCTATTTCCATCGACCGGAGCTCACCGCCGAGCGCTTCATCCCCGACCCGTTCTCCGCACAAATCGGCGCACAGCTCTACAAAACCGGCGACCTCGGGCGCTGGCGGCACGACGGCCAGCTTGAACCTCTCGGCCGTCTCGACCATCAGGTCAAGGTACGCGGCTTCCGCATCGAACTCGGCGAAATCGACGCCGCCCTGCGCGCGCAGAACGGCGTCGCCCACTGCGTGCTCACCACCTACGCGCCTGCGGCAGACGACCTGCGGCTGGTCGCCTATATCGTGGCCGCGCCCGGCGTCCCCGCCCCCGACCCCGCCGCGCTACGCCAGGCGCTGCGCATCCGCCTGCCCGACTACATGGTGCCGCAGCACATCGTGCAGCTCGACGCCCTGCCACTGCTGCCCAACGGCAAGCTCGACCGCGCCGCGCTGCCCCCGCCCCAGCACAGCGCACCGGCATCCGAAGCGCCCCGCCATGCCAAGCTGCCCGCCACGGCTGAAGAACGCCGCATCGCCGCCATCTGGCGCGATCTGCTCGGCGTGGACCGCGTGCTGCTGACCGATAATTTTTTCGACCTCGGCGGCCATTCCCTGCTCGCCATGCGCGCCGTCATCGCCATCGAGCAGCAGCTCGGCTGGCGCATCGCCCCGCGCCGGCTGATCTTTGAAAGCCTGGGACAGCTTGCCCGCAGCGGCATTGCCGCGCCCCAGCGCGAACTCGCCTGAACCTGTCGCCAAGCCGGCATGCATGCGCCCGATCCGCCCGCCACAGACGCCCTCGGCCAGACCTTTGACGCCGCGGGGCCGCAAGCGCGCATCGCCAGCCTGGTGCCCAGCCTGACCGAAACCCTGTGCGCCCTCGGGCTGCGCGAACAGATCGTCGCCCGCACCGGGTTCTGCGTGCATCCGCGGGCCGAAGTGCGCGCCATTCCCAAAGTGGGCGGCACCAAGGACGTGCATCTCGACGCCCTGCGCGCGCTCCAGCCCACGCATGTATTGGTCAACATCGACGAAAACACCCGCGACACGGTGGACGCGCTGCGCCGCTTCGTGCCCCACATCCTCGTCACCCACCCGCAAACCCCGCAAGACAACCTGCACCTGTTCCGCCTGCTCGGCGCCGCCTTTGGCAAGGTGCAAGGCACAGTTGAGCGCGCCGCAGGCTTCAGCAGCGCGCTGCAGTCCGTGCTGGCCGAGCTGCACGCCAGCCACTTTGTCGCGCGCAAGGTGCTTTACCTGATCTGGCGCGCGCCCTGGATGACCGTGGCGCGCGACACCTACATCAGCCGCAGCCTGGCCGTGGTCGGCTGGCACACCCTGCCCGAGCAGATCGGCGGCGACGGCCTGCACCAGCCGGGCAGCGCCCGCTATCCGGAGTTCGACTGGTCAGCCGACTGGCTGGACGCGGTGGACTGCGTGCTGCTGTCGCGCGAACCCTACCGCTTCGGCGCCGCGCACGCCGAAGAAGTTCGCAGTCTGCTCGCCGCCCGCGGGCTCCATCCCGAAGTGCGCTGCATCCCCGGAGAATGGGCCAGTTGGTATGGCGTGCGCGCCATAGACGGTCTGCGGCAACTCGCCGCCAGCGCCCGCAGCCGTCCCGGCTGATTCCGCCTGATCGCGCCTACAGCCGCGAGCGCGCAAACACGCTGCGGTAGCGCTGCGCCCGAAATTGCCACGCCAGCAAGGCAAACCCGACCAGCGGCGCCAGCAGATCACCCAGGCCAAACGGGCCGTCAAAGCCCGGGCCGCTCAACCCCGCCGACTTGCCCAGCAGTCCGCCGAGAATCCACACCGACGGCCCGAGCAGAGCAGCCAGCCGCATGCCCAACCCGCCCCAGGCGCTAGCGAATCCCACCATGGCAAATCCCAGCGCCGCCAGACCCAGTTGAAACCGCAGCGGACTGCCCGCCGCCTGCGGCAACATCTGCTGCGCACTCACCCACAGAAAACCCACGCCGATGGAGCACAGCAAAAACCAGCGCAGCACCACTTGCGCCGTCCGCAACGCATGGGCGGCGCGGTCGCTGACGAGCAGCGCCAGCGCCGCCAGCGCCAGACCGATCAACACCAGAGTCAGCGCCCGGTACTCCAGCGCCCAGTGCAACACCTGCGTCATGCCCTCTCCTCCGTGTTGTGCGCTTCAATGCGGCGCATCCGACCCCGAGCGATCCTCAATCCCCACATCGAGCGCGACGAGAAAGCGCGACACCATGTTGTACGCCGCGATCACCCCCACCAGCTCCACTACTTGCTGCTGCGGCAACAGCGCGCGGATGGCGGCGAAATGCGCCTCGCTCACCCGCACCCGTCGCGTCATGTCGTAGGTGACGGCCATCACCGCGCGCTCCTGGGCGGAGAACGCCAGCCGGTTGTCCACCGCGGCCGGAATGTCGTGCAGCAGGGCGAGCTGCTCCGCGCTGCCTCCAGCGGCAAGAAAGGGCGGCGCGTGATGCATGAATTCGTACTCTGCCCCGTTGAGCCGCGCCACCACGCAAATGGCCAGTTCACGCAGGGCGGGGTCGAGCGCGAGCTCGCCGCGCACCGCGCCCAGCAGGCCATTCCAGCCGCGCGCAAACGCCGGGCTGTGCAGCAACATGCGGTCCAGGTTGAGCAACTCGCCGCCCCGCCGCTCGCGAATGGCGGCGACCAGGTCTTCGGGCTCGTCATGATGTTGCGGCAGATAGGCAATGCGCGGCATGATTGATGGAACGCAAGAAAATGGCAATGGGGTGCAATGTAGCCTCAAACACGCCCGCAAGGAAACGCCGGGCTGCTGAGTCACTGACAGATCGCCCCAACTTGAAAAGCCTTGCGCCGCACCGCATGTTCCCTGCAATTCTTCCACCGAGAAACCGCCATGCTCGTCGTCTGCCCCCACTGCGCCACCCTCAACCGCGTCCCCGATGAACGCCTGCAGGACGCCCCCGTCTGCGGGCATTGCGGCCAGGAGGTTCTGCCGCCCGCACCCGTCACCCTCACCGACGCCAGCTTCGAACGCTTCATCGCCAAGAGCGAGCTGCCGGTGGTGGTGGATTTCTGGGCCGAATGGTGCGGGCCTTGCAAGATGATGGCGCCGCAGTTCGCACAGGCCGCCAAACTGCTTCAGGGCCGCGCCGTGCTGGCCAAGGTCGATACCGACGCCAATCCGCAGGTCTCGGTGCGCAACCGCATCCGCAGCATTCCCACCCTGGCGCTGTACCGCGCCGGCCAGGAGGTCAAGCGTCAGTCTGGCGTGATGCCCGCCCAGGAACTGGTGCGCTGGATCGGCGCGTAAGCCCCGCGCTGCCACAGCGCAGCGCAGGACAAGACGCGACTTCAACGCGCGGCCTTGGCTGCCGCTGATAAGAAAACGCCGAGCCCTCACAAGTTTTCTCATCCTTCTTCGGGGGCGAGCTAGGCCATCCCCCTTCCGACCTCCCCCACGCCGTGGGGGAGGTGAGATCACTCCCTCCCCGCTCGTGGGGAGGGATGGGGTGGGGAGTGCCCGGCCCTGGGGGCGATCAGGCGCGTTTAGCCGCAGGACGCGCTGGCTGCGCCGCCTGTCTTGCGGCGGGTTTGGCGGTCTTTTTTGGCGCGGATTTCGTGGCCTGCTTTGCCGTTTTCCCAGCCGTTTTTCCAACCGTTTTTCCAACCGGTTTGGCTGCGGCCTTTTGGCCTGCCGCCCCAGCAGTCGCGACACCCGGCTCGGATGAACCTGAGCCCTGGCCCGGCACGCCAAAACCCGCCTGCATCGCACCGCGCTCCTGCAGGGCCTTGCTGGCAAGTTCGGTGAACTGCTGGGTCATGGTGTTCCACCACTGCATCGGGTCGAACATCGGCGAGGCGGGCGGCTCGCCCTCCGGCTGCGCCGCAGTCTTTGCTCCCGCCTCTGCGCCCTGTGCCGCCGCAGCGGCGGGCGCCTTCGGCGGCGGCTCGGCCACCAGGCCGTTGGCGAACGTCTGCAAATCCACATTCATCGACTTGAGCGCATGCAGGGTCATGCGCTGCACTTCCAGCGCCTGAATCATGTTCTGGGTCATGCGCGCATTGGTTTCCAGCCAGCTCAGCACGGCCTTGAGATCAGTGATTTTCTGTTCGATTTCCTCCACGTCCATGGTGGGCGCCACCCAGTTGGCGAACTGAGACGGCATGCCCGTGCCTTTGAGCAGGGTCTGAAAAAACTCCATGCCGGGAATGAAGTCCTTGAACTCCGGGGTCTGTGCCATAGCGGTCTCCGTGGGCAGGGTGTGCAGTGCTCGCAGCATACCCGCGGCGCGCCCGCGCGAGAACCCGCGCCGCCCCTGCGGCAGACGGCATTCTCCCGGCAAAATAGCGCGCATGTCGTCATCGCCAGCAACCCTCTCCACCCCGCGCGCGCCAAAGTGCAGCGGCCTCCAGGGTTGGCGTGGATGACTCCGCCCCAGGGTCTGCGCGCACGCCCGGGCTGGCTGGCCATCCTGTTGCTGGCGCTCATCGTGCTGGCCTTGCACCTGGCCGCGCTCGACTGGTTCGGCAACGCATTTCAGCCCATGGCGGCTGCCAGCCTGCCTGAGCCGATTTACACCCAGTTGCTCCAACCCACGACCACGCCGACACCCGCGCAAAAACGCGCCGCCGCGCCCATGCCAACTCCCCAGGCTCCCCGCCGCGCTCCAGCGCCGCGCCCTGCTCCTGAGCAGGCGCTCCCGCAGAACCCCGCCCCGCCCGCGCCGAATCTCCTGCCGCCGCCGGTCGAGACCGCCGCCGCATCCGTCCCTGTGCCCGCGCCCATAGCCAGCGCGTCACCAACCACGGCGGCCTCCGCTTCCACAATTCCCAGTCTGGCACGCAGCCTGGGAGACGAACCCGTTGTCGGCAACCTCAGCCGCCCAGGCGGCCCAGCGCAAAACGTTGCCAGCGCCACGCCGCCGCACGCGCCTGCCACCACGCCGGCGTCTGAGGCTTCCGCGCCCACCACCGCCACCGCCGCGTCCGCCTGGCCGCCCTCGACCAAGCTGTCCTACACCATCAGCGGATACTGGCGCGGCGCGCTGCACGGCAGCGGCGCCCTGGTCTGGACGGTAGACGGCGACCGCTACGACGCCACCCTGTCCGGCAGCGCGCACATCAGCTTCTCCTACCAAAGCACCGGCCGCATCGATGGCGACTGGCTCGCGCCCGCGCGCTACACCGAGCGCGTGTTCACCCGCGAGAAATCGGTCACCTTCGACCGCGCCAGCAACACCCTGCACTTCAGCGCCATTCCCGACGTGCTCCCCTTGCCGCCGCATGCGCAGGACAGCGCCAGCCTGTTCCTGCAGCTCGCGAACCGTCTCACCACCCATCCCGGCGACGTTCACCCCGGCGCCACGCTCACCTTCGCCGTGGCCCGTCCCAGCGGCATGACCGACTGGGCCTTCACCATCGCCGGCATGGACACCGTGTCCACTCCAGCCGGGCCGCTGCAATGCTGGCATGTGGTGCGCCAGGCCACGCAGGCCAATGAACTTGGCGCGCAGATCTGGCTGTCCCCGCAACTACAGAACCTGCCGGTGCAGATTCGGCTGCAGCAGTCCGCCGACAGCTTTCTGCTCTTCACTCTTGACCACGCCGAGCAAGCCACCCCCTCGGCCCCAGCATCCACCGCGCCATGAAAAACGCCGCGCAGCGCGCGGCGTGTGCGGCGGGGAAATGAGCCACTCAATGCGGCGGCAACACCGGAATCATCCAGGTCAGCACATGCTGCTGCAGGTACACCAGGATGCCCAGCAGCAAGGTAAGAAACACGCTGTGCTTGAAGGTGCGGGCGAACACCACGCCCTCCTTGCCCTTGAGCGCCGTGGTCGACACGCCCGTAGCGATGTTCTGCGGCGAAATCATCTTGCCCATCACCCCGCCGGAGGAATTGGTCGCCGCCATCAGCACTGGATCGAAGCCCAGTTGCCGCGCGGCAACCACTTGCAGATTGCCGAATAGCGCATTGCCCGAGGTGTCGCTGCCCGACAGGAACACCGCCACCCAGCCGAGAAAGGCCGACACCAGCGGAAACAGCGCGCCCACCCCGGCCACGCCCAGCCCGAGGGTGTAACTCATGCCGGAATAGTTGAGCAAAAAGGCCAGGCCGACGATCATGCACACCGTCAGCACCGCAATCCGCACCTGCACCCAGGCATCGCGCATGGCCGCGAAAAACTCCCCCACTGGCAGCCGCACCAGCACCGCCGTGATCACCGCGGACAACAGAATGGCTGTACCCGTGCCCAAAGGCTGGAAGTCCCACAAGGCCATATACGGTTTGTTGTAAAGGGTGATGAACACCTGTTTGTCCAACCCCGGCCAAAGCACCTTGATCTCGCCAAACGCAAAAATCTTGGCATAGACCCAGAAAATCACCACCACGGTAATCACCACCCAGGGCAGCCAGCCGCCATAGCCCACGCGCGCTTCATTCGGCGCGCGCACCGGGCGGGCAATGGCGAATTCCGGGTCGGGCGCCGGGGTCCAGATCTTGAGGAAACCAACCGTCAGAATCAGCGAGAACATCGAAGCCAGCACATCGGTCAGCTGGTAACTGATGAAGTTCGACGAGACGAACTGCGCCAGCGCAAAGCTGCCACCGGCCACCAGCAAAGCGGGCCACAAGGCACGGATCGACCGCAGCCCTCCGTAGATCGCAATGACATAAAACGGCAACAGAAAGGCAAAAAATGGCAACTGCCGCCCCACCATCGCCGCCAGCGGTTCAGGCGGCATGCTCGTCACCGCGCCCAACACAGTCAGCGGCACACCCAGCGCCCCAAACGCCACTGGCGCCGTGTTGAAAATCAGGGTGAAGGTCAGCGCCTCCAGCGCCGGGAAGCCCAGGCCGATGAGCAAAGCACTGGTAATCGCCACCGGGGTGCCAAAGCCCGCAATCCCTTCAAGCAAACAACCGAAGGAAAACGCCACCACCAGCAACACCAGCCGACGGTCATTGGGCAGATGCTCCAGCATCCACATGCGGAACATTTCAAACCGGCCCGACTTGACCGCCACGTTATACAGCACCAGCGCGCCATACACGATCCACATCACCGGCAGCAAGGCAAACACCACGCCGAGCGCCACTGCATTGAACGCGAGCCCCAGCGGCAACTGCCAGACGCCGACAGCAATGATCAGTCCCGCAACCAGCCCGACCGCAGACGCCTGCCATGCCGGTCGCCGTAGCACACCCAGCATCAATAGCACGATGGCAATCGGAATGGCCGCTACCAAAAACGAGGGCAGCAAAGCGCCGCCCACCGGGGTCAGAATTTGATGAAACATGCGAGTCTCCCGCCCGATAGCTCGCTGTGCGCGCTCCGGGCCTCTCAGTGTGCGATGTGAACAGTGAAATTCCCGCACACGCCAGCAATCCGTTCGTTGCGAAGTCTGGTTTGTGCAGCGGCGCAAGCCTATGAGAGCACAGCAAGGCAAGCAAGCGAATCGCGGCAATTCTTACGTCTGGTTGCAAGTCGGAGATCGCAGTCAACACAGATTTGCGTGACGTGCTGGCAATCCTCCGCGCAGACCCGGATGGACAAACCGCCTGTCAACGCTGGCCAATCGCCGGGCGTTTTTGAATCAACAGAGTTGCAGGTTTTTTGTCGGGCTTGTTTTTTGCTTCGATGTCCACATCTCCTCATCAACCAGCAGAGGACCACCATGCAAACCATGATCTATGACTCAGACGCGTTTTGTGTCCTGCAGCTTGACTGGTCGGGCGCACAGGCCGCGCAAAACAGCCCCGAAGCCGACCTTTCCCGCGGCGGATACGAAATCGTCGACAAATTTGCCCGCAAGGAAATTTTTCTCGGCGGCCTCGCCGCCGAGGGATTCCGCGACAGCGTGCAGCAACTGATCGCCCAGGAACCCAGCAGCGAAGAAATCGACGACTTTCTCGATCGCTACTCTGCGCTGTCACGACAGTCGCTGCAGGCGCACTGAACAACCTCGGCACGACCCGTTCAGATCACGGCATCAGGCAGCGGCTTGGCATGCGTTTCACGCGCCAGCAGCACACACAGCACGGAGGCCGCAATCCAAGCCAGCAACACCCCGTTCGCCGCCTGAAACGCCGGTCCGCCGTATAACCGCACCCCGCCTGCACGCTGACCCTCCCAGAACTGATCCAGCACCCAGCCGAGCAGGGGAAGTTGCACCAGCGCCCCCAGCATCACCCCGGTGTTGTGCACGCCAGACGCCGTGCCCGCCAGCCGTTGCGGCACTGACTCCTTGGCCCAGGCAAATCCCACCACCATGCTGCCCGACCCCACCGAGGCCAGCAACAGAGCCGCAAGCAGTAGCGCCCAGGGCGCTTGCGGCCAGGCGACCAAAACGCCGAATCCCGCAAGCATCAGCATGCCGCCAAGCAGATAAGGAAACTTGCGTCGGCGCAGCGTGTCGGACACGCGCCCCCACAACACGCCGCCCACGGAAAACGCCACCAGCATCGCCGCAATCACCCAGGACGCCTGGCCAGCCGGCATCTGGCGCTGCTGCACCAGAAACGGCATGCCCCAGAGCGTGGTGAAGGTCAGAAATGCGCCGCACACCCCGCCCGGCGCCACGAACAGCAAGGCCGTATTGCGATAGCGCCAAACCGCCCCCAGACCGCGCCCCACTTCCCCCAGGGTCGGCGCCTTGCGGGCGGGCAGATACCCGTCGAAACCCAGGTCTTCCGGCCGGTTGCGGATGCGCAGCAATGCCAGCAACGACAAGCCCAGGCAGAGCACGCCCACCACGCCCAGCACCCAGCGCCAGCCGAAACTGTGCGACAACATCAGCAGCGGCGCCTGCGCCAGCACCGCGCCCAGCGTGCCCAGGGCGAGCGACAAACCCGACATGGTGCCGAACACCCGCGGCGCGAACCACGATGCCGAGAGTTCCAGCAGCGACACCCAGGCCACGCCGTGCCCCAACCCGATCAACGCCCGCGCCACGGCCGCCGACCCGAAACTCCCCGCCACGGCAAACAACAAGGCCCCCACCCCGGTGACCGCCTGTCCCACCACGATCAGAATTTTCGGACCGAAGCGGTCATTGGCAATGCCCGTAGGAATTTGCGATGCCGCATAAAAATAAAAGTAAAACGATGCCAGATTGCCGAGCTGCGCCGCATTCAGATGAAAGTCGCGCATCAACTCCGTATTGAGCACTCCGGGCGTGACCCGCAGAAAAAACCCCACCATGTACGCCGCAGCCGCAATCCCCCAGAACATCAGGGCAAGGCGCAGGGGCGGGTGTCGGAGAGCGGCGGGCATATTGAGGCGGCTGTAAGGCGAACAGTCCGCCAGCTTACCCGTGCGGCGTCTGTTTTGCCGCGCGGCGCAAACGCGAAAAATTCACTGCGCAGCGGCTTGAAATCTCTTTTATTGTGTTGAATCAAAACCTTGCGATTTGATATTCATAGACTGCAAATCATGAATATCGCCGAACTGCCCCCCTCGACAGCGCCGACTCTCATCAACCCGACGTCGCTGAACCGGCTCATCCGCCTGGAGCGGATGGCCGGAGGCGACGTGGTGCGCATTCTCAAGGCACTGGCGCACCGCGAACGTCTGGCCATCCTGTGCCTTTTGATGGACGGCGAACGCTGTGTGCGTGAACTTGAACACGAGGTCGGTATGCGCCAAGCGGCTTTGTCACAGCAACTCGCCAAGCTGCGCGCCGAAAACATCGTCGAAGCGACCCGCCGCGGGCGCTTCGTCCACTACCACATCAAAAGCCAGCAAGTGCTCAACGTCGTGCGCGCGCTCTGCCCGGCAGATGAAACCTGAGACAAAGCTGGGCCTTGCGACGGCAGCATCACCAGGTGCCGTGCAAGCCCCAGTACACGATAAAAACCAACACCAGGGTGGAAACGGCCCATCCCCAGGGCGGCAAGACACTCCACAACCTGTCGAGCACACCGGCGCCGTCCTCCACAGGAATCTGTCCGCGCATCACCTGATCGAAGCGGGAAAAGAAGGTTTCCGCCAGACTCTGTGCTGTGCTGTCCACCGTCCCTTTGCCAAGTTGCCCAATTGCTCCGCCCACCTCGGCGGTGG
>JAQTVS010000195.1 GCA_028706735.1 Thiomonas sp. | reverse complement strand
GTGGTCAAGTAGCCGACCTACGACGACAAAAAGACCTTCTGGCGCCTGCCGACTCTTTACAAGACCGTGCAGGACAAGAACATCGACATCGTCAAGAAATTTCCGCTCATCCTTACCTCCGGGCGGCTGGTCGAGTATGAAGGCGGCGGCGACGAAACCCGCTCCAACCCCTGGCTGGCCGAGTTGCAGCAGTTCGCTTTCGTGCAGGTCAATCCGGCGGTGGCCAACGACCGCGACATCCGTGAAGGGGATGACGTCTGGGTGAGCACGCCCACGGGCGCTCGCATCAAGGTGCGGGCGCGCGTCACCGAGGCGGTCGACCGATCCACCGTGTTCATCCCCTTCCACTTCGCCGGTCACTGGCAGGGCAAGGATTTGCGCCAGTATTACCCGGAAGGCGCCGCGCCCATCGTGCTGGGCGAAGCGGTCAACACAGCCACGACTTACGGATACGACGCGGTGACCATGATGCAGGAAACCAAGACCACCGTCTGCCAGCTCGAACGCGCCTGATTCGCCCTTACGCTAAACGGAGACAATCCCCATGGCCCGCATGAAATTCATCTGTGATGCCGAGCGTTGCATCAACTGCAACGGCTGCGTCACCGCCTGCAAAAACGAGAACGAGGTGCCCTGGGGCGTGAACCGCCGCCGCGTGGTCACGATGAACGAAGGCGTACCGGGAGAGAAGTCCATCTCGGTGGCATGCATGCACTGCTCGGACGCACCCTGCATGGCGGTGTGTCCGGTGAGTTGTTTCTACCGCACTCCTGAAGGCGTGGTGTTGCACGACAAGGACGTGTGCATCGGCTGCGGCTACTGTTCCTATGCCTGCCCCTTCGGCGCGCCGCAGTTTCCGGCCAACGGCGAATTCGGCCTGCGCGGCAAGATGGACAAGTGCACCTTCTGCGCAGGTGGCCCGGCGCCGAATGGCTCTGACGAGCAGTTCAAGGAATATGGGCGCGACCGTCTGGCCGAAGGCAAGCTGCCGATCTGCGCCGAAATGTGTTCGACCAAGGCGCTCCTGGCGGGAGACGGCGAGGTCATTGCCGACATCCTGCGCGACCGCGTGCTGCACCGGGGCGGCGGCGCCGAACTTTGGGGGTGGGGAACGGCGTATGGCACGGCAGGCGCGCAAGCACAGCCCGCACCGACGAAGCAAGGGGCGTCATCATGAACCGCAGCATGTCCTTGATGTTCGCAGCCGTTTTGCTCGCCTTGACGGCCGGATGCAGCCAGAAACCACAGACTCTGACTCAGACCGGTGCGCCTTCATCCCAAGACCCCTGGAAGGGCGCCAACCCCGCATTTACCGAAAAAGATTGGAAGGTGGGGGACAAGGCCAGTTGGCAGCGCGAGATCAACCGCCGCGCCCAGAACCAGAACGAATACGTGCGCATGCGCTAGGAGCAGGCCATGTCCAGAGTCTTATCCCGTTTTGTTGCCGCTGTCGCGCTGGGTTTGGGCGTGGTGTTGGGCGTGTCTGCTTCGCTCGCGGCGGATGCGCCAGCAACGCTCACTCCAGGGACGCAGGTTGGCGCGGCGCAGCGCGCAGATCAGGCTGCGGCACCTCCGGGCGCTTCAACCATCCCCGGCTATCTGCAGCAAACCAATGGCGAACGTGCGCAAGTGCAGCCAGGAAACAATGCACCCATGTGGCGCGAAATCAAGCAGCAAGCCGGTTTCACCAGCCTGCCCGATCCCGAAGCCGGGGTGCTGATTCAACCGCAAACGGCGTATCCCGGCTCAGCCTTTACCTCGGCAGGCGAAGCGTGGCGGCAGACCCGCAATCTGGTGCTCATTCCCGTCGGCGGCTGGCTGCTGATCCTCGCTGTGGCGGGCATTGGTGCGTTCTACTTGTTCCGCGGAAAAATCCGGCTGGAGCACAAACCCACGGGACGCAAGATCGAGCGTTTCACGCCGTTCGAGCGTTTCATGCACTGGGTTCTGGCGTTCTCGTTCATCGCACTGGCGGTATCGGGAATCGTCATCATGTTTGGCAAATTCTTCCTGCTTCCCATTCTGGGCTCGGCGTTTTTCGGCTGGTTCACCTACGCGCTCAAGACCATCCACAACTTCGTCGGGCCGCTGTTCGGGCTGTCCCTGGTCATCGTGCTGCTGACCTTCGTGCGCGACAACCTGCCGAGCAAGGCCGATCTGGCCTGGCTTGCCAAAGGTGGTGGCCTGTTTGGTGGTGGCGAAGCACCTTCCGCGCGGTTCAATGCGGGCGAGAAAATCTGGTTCTGGGCCGGAGTGCTGTTCTTTGGCCTGCTGGCAGTGGCATCGGGCCTGGTGCTCGACAAACTCGTGCCCAACTTTCCCTACACCCGTGGCGCCATGCAGGTGGCCGAAATCGTCCACGCCTCGGCCACCATTTTGTTCATGGCCATGGCATTCGGCCACATCTACATCGGCACCGTGGGGACGGAGGGTGCGCTCGATGGCATGCGTACTGGCTATGTGGATGAGAGCTGGGCGAAGCAGCACCACGCGCTCTGGCTGGAGGCGATCAAGTCCGGAAAAATTCCCGCCCAGCGCAGCGGCCCCAACGCGCAGGCGCCGGTGCCCGTGATCAAACCCAAGGCTTGAGGAGATGATGATGCGATGCATGCGTGGACTGATTGTGGCCGTCTCGCTGGCTTGCGGTGCAACGGCGTGGGCAAAGTTGCCGCCGCCCAGCCCGGAAGCCAAGGCCAAGGCGGAAGATGCCGCAGCCAAAGGTAAATGGGCTGACAAGGTGGCTGCCTATCAGCTGTGTGAAACCCAGGATAAAGTGGCGGCGTTCTATTACGCTCAGGCCAAGGAACAAGGCAGGCCGACCCAGCCGCCGGTTCCCACCCCGCCCTGTGTGAATCCCGGGCCGTATGTGGCCGCACAATCTGCCGCAGCCGCCGCGCAGAAATAAGGAGCAGTGTCCGGGCGTCGTCACGTGGGCCGACAGGCTGTCACGCCTTGATTTGCAACCGCCCGAGAAGAATGCATTGATGGCCCAATCTGAATTAGTGTCTTCGCAAAACGCCACAGCGTCTGCATCGCAGCCCCGTGTTCCGCAACTCAGCCAGGCGCGTGAGGCCCTCACCCGCGGGGTGTTGGTACGCAACGAATTCGGGGAAACGCAGGAGGTTCACATTCCAGCGGAGCGGCCGTTGACGCTGTATCTCGACAAGCAGGAGCTCGTCACCCTGATGACCGTGGGCGCGGCGCCCGAGTTGCTGGCGCTGGGCTATCTGCGCAATCAGCGCCTGGTGCGCTCTATCGCCGATATTGCCTCCGTGCAGGTCGATTGGGAGGTGGAGGCCTGCTCCATCACCAGCCGCAGCGGCATTGCGGATTTGACGCAGCGCACCGCAGGTCGGCGGGTAGTCACCACGGGCTGTGGCCAGGGCACGGTCTATGCCAGCCTGATGGACGAAGTGGACAACGCCGCGCTTGATGCTGAAACCCGGATCAGTCAAAGCGAGCTGTACGCGCTGCTCGATGCCATGCGCCTGCATGATTCGCTCTACAAATCAGCCGGCTCGGTGCATGGCTGCGCTCTGTTCGAGGGCGGCCGCCTGCTGATGTTCACCGAGGATGTGGGCCGCCACAATGCGGTGGACGCAATCTCCGGCTGGATGTGGTTGCACGCCGTGGGCGGCCAGGGCAAAGTGTTCTACACCACAGGCCGATTGACCTCGGAAATGGTCATCAAATGTGCGTTGATGGGGGTGTCCATCCTGGTGTCGCGATCGGGCGTGACCCAAATGGGCTATGACATCGCCGAGCGTCTGGGCATCGCCCTGTTCGCGCGCTGCACCAATCGCCACTTTCTGCAATACACCGCGCCTCAGCGTTTTGCCGCTGAGCCGCTGGAGCGGTTATCGGGATGAGCGCGCCGGTTTTCGCGCCTGCGGCATGGCCCATCGCGGTGCTCATGCAGCGCGACCAGCTCAACAATCGCTGGCAGCGCTGGCGCTGGGGTCTGCGCGATGTCCTGCCTGCGATGGCAGGCCGTGTGGCGCCGGAATCTGCGCCCATCTGCCTGGAGTGGAGCGGGGCGCAGTCGCAATGGTTATATCCCGGCTGGGACGTGCAACTGTTCCGGGACGAGGCCGAGGGCTATCACCTCAACCTCATCTCGCCACAGCCCAGCTGGTTTGTCTGGTGGACGCCACCGGCAGAGCCGGAATGCGACGATCCGCGCCACGCGCCCGAAGGCTTGCCAGTCATTCAGGCTGTGACCCTGTCCTACAACGAAGCTGCCCGGTGGATGGATGCCGGCGAAACCATCGAGATTGCACCGCTGCCGGCCGCGGTGGCCAACTGGCTGGCCGATTTTTCCTCCTTGCATTACAAGCCCGAACCGCGCAAGCGCCGCCGCCCACAAAGCTTTCTCGCCCCTGATGAACGCGATGTGTCCGGCAGCAGGGCGCCAAGCCCCAGCGCCGACGGAGACGATCCACCGGTCTGTTGTCCATGAACGCACCCAGTTCCCCTGGCGACTCCGGTTTTTTATCGCGCTGGTCGCGGCGCAAGTTGCAGGCCGGGACAGATTCCGTTCCCGCAGCGGAGCCCGTCGCGCCTGCGCCGGACATGGCCGTGGAACCGGCCGCAGTATCCGAACCTGTTCCCGCGCCCGCAGACGATCAACCGCCGCCCACGCTGGACGAGCTGCAAGCGCTTGATCACACCGCCGATCTGACACGGTTCATCGCCAAAGGTGTGGACGAGGGCGTGCGCAGTGCCGCCCTGCGCAAGCTGTTTGCCGATCCGCAGTTCAATGTGATGGATGGACTCGATACCTATATCGACGACTACAACACCCCCAGCCCGGTTCCGCCCGGCCTTCTGGCGCGCTTGAGACTGACTCCGAATCTGGGGCTCGACTTGGCAGACACCGCCCTTGCAGCGCCCGCAGCGCAGCGACCGGCCGACGCGCGCCCCGACTCGACTTCGGAAGACCGCGCGCCGACCATCGTGTCCGAGGCCGATGCCACAGATCAGTCCGACTCGGCGCCCACTCCCGACATGCCCCAAGACGCCTCTATGAACGCAACACCTCCCACCCCATGAAAACTCTGGTCTGCAATTGCAACCACACCATGCCGCTGGACGGCCCGCAGCTGACTTCCGCTTTGGGCCAGACCATCCAGCCGCACAGCCAGCTGTGCCGCCGTGAAATCGCGCGCTTTCAGCAGGCCGCGCAGAGCGCCGAGCCCTTGCTCGTCGCCTGCACGCAAGAGGCCACGCTATTTGCCGCGCTGGCGGCGCAGACCGAGGGCGTGCCACCGCCCGATGTGCGACCGATCCGGTTTGTCAACATCCGTGAAACCGCGGGCTGGAGTCGTGAGGCCAAGGCCGCCGGCCCGAAAATCGCCGCCCTGCTTGCTGCTGCGGCGTTGCCCGAGCCCGAGCCCGTGCCAACCGCGGGCTATCACAGCGCGGGGCGTTGCCTGGCCATCGGCGATGCCGAGTCTCTGGACATGGCGCGCAAGCTCCTTGCCGACAGCCTGGAACTCACCCTGCTGGACACCGGGCGTCCGGGCGGACGTGCTGCGCCCGCCGCATTGCCGCTGCAGCATGAACATCCGGTCCATGCCGGGCGCGTGCGCAGCGTGCGCGGCTGGCTGGGTGCTTTCGAGGTGGACATCGAGAGCGCCAATCCGATCGATCTCGATGTCTGCACCCGCTGCAATGCCTGCCTTGCCGCCTGCCCCGAGGGCGCGATCGGGCTGGACTACCAGATCGACCTGCAGCGCTGCACCGGGCATCGCGATTGTGTGCAGGCCTGCGGGGCCATCGTGGGGCCGTTTAA
>JAQTVS010000003.1 GCA_028706735.1 Thiomonas sp. | reverse complement strand
GGACTCTTGCAGCGTGAAAACGCCGTCCGCCGTGGTTTCCCCTAGCGCGACGCCCAGCTTTTCACTGAGATACTGCGCCGCCATGTTGCCGACACTCAGGGCGCAAGGCAGATTGGTGCAGACGTTGAGCTTGAAGCGGCCGACCGGCCGGGTGTTGAACATGTTGTAGAAGGTCACCACCTCGTGCACCGCGATCGGCGGCATGCCGAGATAGTCGGCCACCGCCTTCTCGGCCTCGGGCGACACCCAGCCCTGCTCCTGCTGCACGATGGACAGCGCTGCGATGACCGCCGACTGCTTCTGCTCGGGCGGATATTTGGCCACTTCGAGGTCGATGCGCTGGCGCGTGGATTCGGACAACATCATGCGTTGCATGTCCTGCGTGATAGGTGAGCGGTCCATCAGCGGTCGATCTCCCCGAAAACGATGTCGAGCGTGCCAATGATGGCGACGACGTCGGCAATCATGTGGCCGCGCGACATTTCATCGAGCGCGGCAAGATGCGCGAAGCCGGGTGCGCGGATCTTGAGACGATAAGGCTTGTTCGCCCCGTCTGACACCAGATAAATGCCGAACTCGCCCTTGGGGTGCTCGACGGCGGCATAAGCCTGGCCTTCAGGCACGCGCATGCCTTCGCTGAACAGCTTGAAATGATGGATCAGCGCTTCCATGCTGGTCTTCATTCCTTCGCGCGCGGGCGCGGCGACTTTATGGTTGTCGGTAATCACCGGGCCGGGGTTGGCCCGCAGCCAGTCCACACATTGCTTGATGATGCGGTTGGACTGGCGCATTTCTTCCATGCGCACCAGATAGCGGTCATAGCAGTCGCCGTTCTTGCCCACCGGAATGTCGAAATCCATGCGGTCATAGACGTCATAGGGCTGGGTCTTGCGCAGGTCCCACACCACCCCGGAGCCGCGCAGCATCGGGCCGGTCATCCCCAGATTCATCGCCCGCTCGGGCGTGACCACGCCGATCCCCACCGTGCGCTGCTTCCAGATGCGGTTGTCGGTCAGCAGAGTTTCGTATTCATCGACATAGGCCGGGAAACGCTGAGTGAGATCGTCGATGAAATCGAGCAGCGAACCTTGTCGCCCGGCGTTCCGGGCCTCGACGGCGCGCGCATTGCGAATCTTGGACTCACCATATTGCGCCATGCTGTCCGGCAGATCGCGGTACACGCCACCGGGGCGGAAATAGGCCGCATGCATTCGCGCACCCGACACCGCTTCGTACATGTCGAACAGGTCTTCGCGCTCGCGGAAGGCATAAAGGAAGACGGTCATCGCGCCGCAATCCAGCCCATGCGCGCCCAGCCACATGAGGTGATTGAGCAAGCGGGTGATCTCGGCAAACATGACGCGGATGTATTGCCCGCGCTCGGGAACCTGAACACCCAGGAGCTTTTCAATCGCCAGGCAGTAGGCATGCTCGTTGCACATCATGGACACATAGTCCAGCCGGTCCATATACGGCAGCGCCTGGATATACGTCTTGTGCTCCGCCAGTTTTTCGGTGGCCCGGTGCAAAAGGCCAATGTGCGGGTCAGCGCGTTGCACCACTTCGCCGTCCAGCTCGAGCACCAGACGCAGCACACCGTGCGCCGCCGGATGCTGTGGCCCGAAGTTCAGTGTGTAATTCTTGATGTCAGCCATATCAGCGCCCCAGGCCACCACGGTTGACGACACCAAGCCCGCCGTACCCGGACTCACGAATGATGCGCGGCGTGACTTCGCGCGGCTCAATGGTGACGGGCTGGTAGATCACCCGCTTGCTGTCGGGGTCGTAGCGCATTTCTACCGTGCCAGAGAGCGGAAAATCTTTGCGAAACGGATGACCGATGAAGCCGTAATCGGTGAGGATGCGGCGCAGGTCGGTGTGTCCTTCAAAGATGATGCCGTACAAATCGAAGGCTTCGCGCTCGAACCAATTGGCCGCGTTCCAGATGTCGTTGACTGATGCAACCAGCGGCAGGTCGTCTTCCGGGCAACGCACCCGCACGCGCAGCCGCCAGTTGTGCTGCAGCGAAAGCAGATGCAGCACCACCATGAAGCGGCCTTCTTCATCACGCGGGGTATTGCCATACTGCGCGTAGTCCACGCCGCACAGATCGATCAGTTGTTCGAAGTGCAGTTCGGCGGCGTCGCGCAGAACCAGGCAGACGTCGCGGTAATGTGCCGGAGCCACATCCAGAGTGAGTTCGCCCACGCTGGCTTGCAAGGCCACGATGCGCTCACCCAAAGCGGCGCGTAACGCGGTGTCGAGTTGTTCGAGCTTGCTGGTCATGGCATCGATTTGCAAAGTTGATGAGGGCGCGCTTTTGAAGACAGTTTTTTGGAGGCCAATCAGCGCGCGATCGTTTCGGTTCTACGAATCTTGTTCTGCAACTGAATCAGCCCGTAAAGCAGCGCTTCGGCCGTCGGTGGGCAGCCCGGCACATACACATCCACCGGCACGATGCGGTCGCACCCACGCACCACCGAGTAGGAGTAGTGGTAATAACCCCCGCCATTGGCGCAGGACCCCATGGAGAGCACCCAGCGCGGCTCGGCCATTTGGTCGTAAACCTTGCGCAGCGCGGGCGCCATTTTGTTGCACAGCGTGCCTGCGACGATCATCAGGTCGGACTGGCGCGGGCTGGGGCGGAACACGATGCCAAACCGGTCAAGGTCATAGCGCGCCGCGCCAGCGTGCATCATCTCCACTGCGCAGCAGGCCAGGCCAAAGGTCATGGGCCAGAGCGAGCCGGTGCGCGTCCAGTTGATCAGCTTGTCTGCGGAGGTGGTGATGAAACCTTCCTGCAAAACGCCTTCAATACTCATGATCCACTCCTTACCAACAGTTCAGACCGGCGTCGTAACGCAAGGGTTCAATGCAATCGCGGCCATGCGGGCTCACTCCCAGTCGAGCGCCCCTTTTTTCCACTCGTAAATGAACCCTATCGTGAGGATGGCAAGGAAAATCATCATCGCCCAGAAACCGATCTGGCCGATGTCTTTCAAGGCGACGGCCCAGGGAAACAGGAAGGCGATTTCGAGGTCAAACAAGATGAAGAGAATGGCCACGAGGTAGTAGCGCACGTCGAACTTCATCCGCGCGTCTTCGAAGGCCTCGAAGCCGCATTCATAGGGGGAGTTTTTCTCGGCGTCAGGACGACGCGGAGCAATGAAATAACCGAGCAACTGCGGCACGACGCCAACGCCAATGCCCACCAGGATGAACAACAACACCGGCAGATACTGCTCAAGGTTCATCGCACTCCATCTCCTGTTGTTATCCGGGCGGATTCATGCCCTGCCGTTCAATCTTTTGGTGCCGACGGCGAGACTCGAACTCGCACAGCTTTCGCCACTACCCCCTCAAGATAGCGTGTCTACCAATTCCACCACGTCGGCTCAAAACCGGATACTGCCAGAACACCACCGCTGGACCCGCACGGCGAAGGCAGCCCAGCGCAACAAAATGCAGCAAGACAGAAACGTCGATCTGTAGGGCGATCTCCGCGCGGCGATTCAGGCTTTGTTGCGACATCTGTCACGACAAACAATCACCGCCAACTGCCAAGCTGCGACGCGGACTCTGTCTTCGCATTGAACGCGTTCATTTGTGCCGCGCTTGTTTGTTATTGGATTTGCAAAACAGAAGAATCTTACATGGTTCCAATGCCACGAAGCAACACGGAACATTGGGATATTGCGCTGACGCAATGCCTCAATTCACAACGGATTGACAAGTCGCAGGGCTTGTGTTTGCTGCAACGCACAATCTCCCGCAATGCTTGACGCACATCAAACGGAATTTACTTGCTTGTGGAAGCACTCGGTTTCGGCATCGAGGCGGCATGTGAAGCGGCGTTGTTTGCCCCCGGAACGGAGGGAACCTGACTGATCGGGCCGCTGGGTTTCGCCGGAGAAACCACAGAAGCCACGGGCGCCGGCGCTGCCAGCTTTTCCATCAAGCCGCCATCGCCAGAGTTTGCACGATTGCCAAAATACGCCATCATCAGTGTCGTCACAAAAAACAGGGCTGCGGCCACAGCGGTGCTGCGGCTCAGGAAATTAGCCGATCCGGTGGCGCCGAACAGGCTGCCAGAGGCGCCAGACCCAAAAGACGCCCCCATGTCGGCGCCTTTGCCGTGCTGCATCAACACCAGAACAATCATCACCAGCGCAGACAGGATCTGCACCACCAGGGTCAAGGTCATCAGAATTTGCATTTGTGCACTCAATCGCGCTTGGCGCGTTTCACAACATCACGACATGAATAAAAAACAAGTGTGGCCAGCGAATCGGCAAAACCGCTTCAGCGCGCCGCCGCGACAACGGCCAGAAAATCAGAAGCCTTCAAGGAAGCGCCGCCAATGAGCCCGCCATCGATGTCCGTCTGGGAAAACAACACTTGCGCATTGTCCGGCTTGACGCTGCCGCCGTACAGAATGCGCACTCCACCAGCGGCTTCACCGACGCTGCGCAGGTGCGCCCGCAGCACGCCATGCACTTCCTGCGCCTGCTCCGGACTGGCCGTGCGCCCGGTGCCGATCGCCCAGATCGGCTCGTAGGCCACGACGATGCGCTGCGTCTGCTCGCCAAGCAGGTGCGTCACGGCCTGCAACTGGCGCAGCACAACCGCGGTGGTTTCTCCGGCCTCGCGCTGCGCCAGGGTCTCTCCGACGCAGACGATGGGCGTCATGCCCGCTTCGAGCACACGCTCCGCCTTGGCCGCAACCAGCACGTCGGATTCATGGTGATCGGCCCGGCGCTCAGAATGGCCGACGATGACATAACGGCAGCCGAAGTCCTGCAGCATGCTGACCGCAACTTCACCCGTGTGCGCACCGCTGGCATGCATGGAGCAATCCTGTGCGCCCAACGTAATCTGGCTGGCCTGCAGCAATTGCTGCACCTGGAATAAATAGGGGTATGGCACGCAGACCGCCACCTCGCAGCGCGCTGTGGCGACTCCGGCGAGCACCTCACCCAGCAGGGCGGCGTTGCTCGCCAGGCTGCCGTGCATTTTCCAGTTTCCAGCGACGAGTTGCTGACGCATGTCTTGCTCCAATTTGATGTTGTCGACTATGCGGCCAATCAAGCCCAGCGCAGAACCAGCTTGCCGATGTGCTGGCCTTGTTCCATGCGCTGATGCGCTTGCACGATCTGTTCAGCCGCAAAAATCGTGTCCATGACGGGCCGCACCCGGCCCTGCTCGATCCAGGGCCAGACCTTTTCGCGCAGCGCCCGTGCAATTCCGCTTTTGAACTCCACGCTGCGGGTACGCAAGGTGGAGCCGGTGAGCGTCTGGCGCTTGCGCATCAGCAGCCCGGCATCGACTTCTGCCTGCACCCCGCCCTGAACGGCAATCACGACCAGACGTCCGTCTTCGGCAAGGCAGCGCTGCTCGCGGGCGATATAACTGCCGGCCACCATGTCGAGCACCACATCCACGCCGCGCTGTGCCGTATGGGTCTGGACAGCGTCGACAAAATCCTGGGTGTGATAGTTGACGGCCATCTCGGCGCCGAGCTGGATGCAAGCGGCGCATTTCGCGTCTGACCCTGCGGTTGCGATGACGCGCGCTCCTGCGGCGACCGCCAGTTGAATGGCCGCCGTGCCAATGCCGCTGCTCCCGCCTTGCACTAGCAGGGTGTCGCCAGCCCGCAGCTGGCCGCGCTCGAACACGTTGTGCCACACGGTGAACAGTGTTTCCGGCAAGGCCGCCCCTTCTTCCGGGCTCAGACCTGCGGGCAAAGGCAGACACTGCCCGGTTGGCGCCACGCAGTATTCGGCATAGCCCCCGCCAGCAAGCAAAGCGCACACCAGATCACCCACCCGAAAGCCGGCGCCGCCCAGATCGCCAGAAACAATCTCGCCGCACACTTCCAGACCGGGAATGTCAGGCGCCCCCACTGGCGGCGGATAGAGCCCGCGGCGCTGCAGCACATCAGGCCGATTGAGCCCGAACGCCCGAACACGCAGCAGCACCTCGCCCGCACCAGGCTGCGGCACGGGCCGCTCGCACAGGCGCAGAACCTCCGGGCCGCCGGGTTGGGAAATTTCGATGGTGCGCATATCGCGGTCGATCAACAGCGCGTCAGATGCCGGGTTCGAGGTCGGCGTCCGCTGCGGCAGGCGCCACGGCAGATGCCGATGCATCGGTTGCGTCGCCCAGCAGCGCCTTGATGGACAGGCGGAAACGGCCCTTGTCATCGGTTTCGATGACCTTGACGCGAACCTTCTGGCCTTCCTGCAGGAAATCGCTCACCTTGTTGATGCGCTCGTTGGCGATTTGCGAAATGTGCAACAAGCCGTCCTTGCCCGGCAACACGTTGACCAGCGCGCCGAAGTCGAGAATCTTCACCACGGCGCCTTCATACACTTGGCCCACTTCCACTTCGGCGGTGAGGTCGATGATGCGCTGCTTGGCAATCGCTGCCTTGTCGGCATCTGTCGAGGCGATGGTGATGGTGCCGTCCTCGCCGATATTGATCTGCGTGCCGGTTTCCTCGGTGAGCGCGCGGATGGTGGCGCCGCCCTTGCCGATGACATCGCGGATGCGCTCGGGGTTGATCTTCAAGGTGTAGAGGCGCGGCGCGAATTGCGACACCTCTTCACGCGCACCGCCCACTTCCTGCTGCATGATGCCCAGAATGTGCATGCGGGCTTCGCGCGCCTGCGCCAGCGCCACCTGCATGATCTCGCGGGTGATGCCCTGGATCTTGATGTCCATCTGCAGCGCAGTCACGCCGGTGGCCGAGCCCGCCACCTTGAAGTCCATGTCGCCGAGGTGATCTTCGTCGCCCAGAATGTCGGTGAGCACCGCAAAACGGTTGCCTTCCTTGATCAGGCCCATCGCGATGCCGGCCACGTGCGCCTTCAGCGGAACACCGGCGTCGAGCAGCGCCAGGCAGCCGCCGCAGACCGAGGCCATGGACGACGAGCCGTTGGACTCGGTGACTTCAGAGACCACGCGCATGGTGTAGGCGAAGTCTTCCTTCTTCGGCAGCACCGCGAGCAGCGCGCGCTTGGCCAGACGGCCATGGCCGATCTCGCGGCGCTTGGGCGTGCCCACGCGGCCGGTCTCGCCGGTGGCGAAAGGCGGCATGTTGTAGTGCAGCAAGAAGCGGTCGCGGTACTCGCCGCTCAGGGCGTCGATGATCTGCGCGTCCTGGTCGGTGCCCAGCGTGGCCACGGCCAGCGCCTGGGTTTCGCCGCGGGTGAACAGCGCGCTGCCATGCGTGCGCGGCAGCACCGAGGTACGGATGCTGATGGGACGCACGGTGCGGGTATCGCGGCCGTCGATGCGCGGATCGCCAGCCAGAATCTGGTCACGCACGATGCGCGCTTCCATGTCAAACAGGATGCCGTCGACCTTGGCGCCATCAGCCTCGACGCCCGCCTCGGCCAGACCAGTGCGCACCTTCGCAGTCATTTCGCGCAGGGCCTGGGTTCGGGCTTGCTTTTGGGTGATCTTATAGGCGGCACGCAATGCATCGCCAGCCAACGACTGAATGCGGTCGATCAGCGCCTGATCCTTCTCGGGAGCGGCCCAGTCCCACACGGACTTGCCGCCATCGCGCACGAGCTCATGGATCACGTTGATCGCCGCCTGGAACTGCGCATGACCGAACATCACCGCTTCGAGCATGACCTCTTCGGACAACTGGTCGGCTTCGCTTTCCACCATCAACACGGCAGATTCCGTTCCCGCGACCACCAAATCCAGTCGGCTGTTGACCAGCTCGGCACGACTGGGATTGAGCACATATTCGCCATTGACATACCCCACGCGGGCGGCGCCCACCGGGCCATTGAATGGCAGGCCGGAAACCGCCAGCGCGGCGCTGGAGGCCAGCAATGCAGGAATATCGGCTTCAACCTCCGGGTTGATCGACAACACATGCACGACCACCTGGACTTCGTTGAAATAGCCTTCCGGGAACAGCGGACGGATGGGGCGATCAATCAGGCGCGAGGTCAGCGTCTCGTTTTCACTGGGGCGCCCTTCCCGCTTGAAGAAACCGCCAGGAATGCGGCCAGCGGCGTAAGTCTTCTCGATGTAGTCAACGGTCAGCGGAAAAAAATCTTGCCCCGCCTTGGCGCTGCGCGCGCCCACCACGGTGGCAAGCACCACGGTATCGTCCATATTGAGCAGCACGGCGCCACTGGCTTGGCGCGCGATCTCGCCCGTCTCCATCGTGACTTGATGGCGGCCCCACTGGAAGGTTTTGACGACTTTATTGAACATGGCAAACTCCTTGTCAGGATGCAGCCGCCGCCTTCATCCACGCAGCCGAACTCTCGGCTGCGCATCCGGTGCGGACACATCCGTTGAAACACCCGGCGGAGTGATGCCATTCCAGCGACACCCGGATCTGCCGGAACGCCGGTGGAATGACACGGGTCACACCGCCACCCAAAACAATCGAAACAAATACAAAAAACGCCTGTGCCGGAAAACTCTCACAGGCGTTCTTGCAACACGGCAGCTTACTTGCGCAGGCTGAGCTTGGCGATCAGGGCGCGATAACGATCCGCGTCCTTGTCCTTGAGGTAATCCAGCAGTTTGCGGCGGCGGCTCACCATCTTGAGCAGGCCGCGGCGACCATGGTGGTCTTTGGCATGCGTTTTGAAATGACCCGTCAGGTCATTGATGCGCGCGGTCAGCAATGCAACCTGCACTTCCGGAGACCCGGTATCACCCGTCCCGCGGGCATTGTCGGCGACGATTTGCGCCTTGTTGAGATCAGCAACAGACATATCAAGTTTCCTATCGAAGAACACGCGAACGCAGAAGAAACCATTCCGCGCCGTGAAAGTGAAACAGAGCATTGTATCCACAAGCCAGCGCGTCCTGGAAGTTTTGCAAACACCGGCCGCGAAGTTCTCATCACTGCGGTCGATTTGAACCGAACAGACAAGGCCATCTTGAAAACCGTCACACTGACAACATATCTTTCGCATCGGGGTCGCGAGCCCCTACTAACCTAGGAGAATTGTCATGGCTTATACCGTCACAACACCTTCAAATCGCGTTTCTCTCTACAGCAGCGGCCTTGAGCCGGTTTTCGGCCGCCTGTTTGATCAGGCATTCCGGGATTTTTTTGCCACTGGCGAGAGCGAAGCCCAATCTTTGAAAAAACTCAGCATGGATGTCACCGAGACCAGCAACGGGTATTTGGTGCATGCCGACCTGCCCGGCGTTGAAAAAGACGCCGTCAAAATTCAGGTCGAAGGCTCCCGCGTCACCATTTCCGCCGAGTCGAAATCTCAGGACGAGAAAACTGATGGCGGCAAAGTGATTTACCGTGAACGCAGCACCAGCCAGTTTTATCGCTCCTTCGAGCTGCCCGCCGAACTGGATTCCTCTGCAGCCGAAGCAAAACTGGAGAACGGCGTGCTGTTGCTGACACTGCCCCGCAAGGTGCAAACAGCTGCCCTGCAGATTGCGGTGAAGTAAGGTGGAGTTGATGCGGCCACTCAAGCCGCATCTACAGCCCCGGCTGCAATCCCGTCCTTCGCCAGCCATCAGATGAGGACTAGTTCACGGGAAGCCGTTTTTGTCTGCCAGTGACTGCAAGTCGGCGCGCAAACCGGTTTACAGTGCGTTTACACAACACTGTAAACGCACTGCTGACCGCGCCATGCGCATCCAACTTCTGTCCGATCTGCATCTGGAAACCGAGGCCTTCACACCACAGGTGGCGAAAGATGCAGACCTTCTCGTCCTGGCTGGCGACATCGACGCCAATCACACACTGATCGACGCGTTCAAGGATTGGCCCGTGCCGGTCATCTATGTGCCGGGCAATCACGAGCATGATCGCAAGGATTTCGACCAGACTCTTGATGCCCTGCGCGAGCGATGTGACCGATTGGGTTTCACCATGCTGGAACGCGAAGAGACGCGCATCGTGCATCAGGGCCGCACTATCCGCGTGCTGGGGACAACGCTGTGGAACGACTTCGAGCTGTTCGGCACGGAAGGCATCGAACGCAGCATGCGCGCCGCGCGCTATTTCGCCGAACAGGTGCAATGTTCCACGCGGCATGGCAAACCGATGGGCGTTGCGGAACTGCGCGAAGAAGGGCTGCGCTGCCGGGACTGGCTGCGCGAGCAGCTCGGCAACCCAGCACGGCGCTCGCCGCAGGACGATGCCATTTTGGTCATCACGCATTTCGCACCCAGCTTGCGCAGCAATGACCCACGCTACCCGCTGAATGCATCCACCGCAAGCTTCTGCAATGCCTATGACGACATGATCGAGCACAGCACCTTGTGGCTGCACGGGCATCTGCACTGCAGACATGACTACCGGGCTGGCGCGTCGCGTGTGGTGTGCAACGCACGCGGCCTGGCGAGCAAGGGGGAGGACAGCACCTTCCAGCCACAGGGCGTCTGGGAGATTTAAGCCGATTCGATCTGCGTCAGATCCCAGCGCGGCAGCACATCGAACGGCCCAGCCGCGCGCGCCGCGTCTGGCCGGGCCTGTAATCGCAGCGCGCCAGCCAAGGCAATCATCGCGCCGTTGTCGGTGCACCATTCCAGTTCGGGAAAGAATAATTGCACCCCCCTGGCGGACAGCGCAGACGCCAGTTTTTCGCGCAACTGCCGGTTGGCCCCCACGCCGCCCGCAACAACCACGGACAGCCGCTCTGTGGCGTGCTGCGCGCGCAGGGTCTTGTGAACCAGCACATCCGTGATGGCTTCCTGCGCGGCGGCGGCCAGATCGGCCCGGCTCTGTTCGCAGATGTTGCCGCCCAGTCCGCGCACCTTGGTCAGCACGGCGGTTTTCAGCCCGGCGAAAGAAAAATCCAGGTCCGGGCTATGCATCTTGGGCCGCGGCAACTCGAACGCCAGCGCATTGCCAAAGGCGGCAAGCCGCGCCAGTTCCGGCCCGCCGGGGTAGCCCAGGCCGAGCAGTTTGGCGGACTTGTCGAAGGCTTCACCGGCCGCATCATCCACCGTTTCGCCAAGCAGTGTGTACTGCCCGAAGGCCTGCACGTCGAGCAACATGGTGTGGCCGCCAGACACCAGGAGAGCCAGGAAGGGAAATGCCGGCGGCTGCTTCGACAGCAGCGGGGACAGCAGATGCCCCTCCAGATGGTGCACCCCGATCAGCGGCTTGCCCAGCGCCATGCCCAGGGCAGAGGCCACGCCAGCGCCGACGAGCAGCGCCCCTGCGAGACCGGGGCCGCGGGTGTAGGCGATCGCGTCCACATTCTGGACGCGCACCTCAGCCTGCTTGAGCGCCAGGTCCGTCAGCGGCAGCAGGCGGCGAATGTGGTCGCGCGAAGCCAGCTCGGGCACCACGCCGCCGTAGGCCTGATGCATGTCGACCTGCGAATGCAAGGCGTGGCCGAGCAGTCCCGCTTCGGTGTCGTACAGTGCGGCGGCGGTTTCATCGCACGACGTTTCAATTCCAAGAACCAGCATGTCCGGCAGTCTAGCTTCCAGCCCTACTCCCCGCGCAGCGCCGCAACGCTTTGACGCCATCGTGCTTGGCGCCGGGGCGGCTGGCCTGTTGTGCGCCGCACTTGCGGGCCAGCGCGGACGCCGCGTCTTGCTGCTCGATCATTGGCCAAAAATCGCCGAAAAAATTCGCATTTCTGGCGGCGGGCGGTGCAATTTCACCAATCTGCACACCCGCCCAGGCAATTTCCTCTCCGATAACCCGCATTTCTGCAAGTCCGCGCTGTCCCGCTATACGCCGCAAGACATCATCGGCCTGCTGCAAAAGCATCGCATCGGCTTTCACGAAAAGCACAAAGGCCAGTTGTTCTGCGACGACTCCGCCGAGCAGCTCATCACCGCCTTGCTGGACGAGTGCGCTGCCGGCGGCGTGACGCATTGGCAGCCTTGCCCGGTTGAGGCTGTGGAAGCCGCCGCACCCGGTTTTCGCCTGCGCACGGCAAAAGGCTGGGTCAGCGCGAATGCTTTGGTCGTGGCGACCGGGGGACTCTCGATTCCGCAGATTGGCGCCACCCCGCTTGGCTACCAGATCGCGGAACAGTTTGATCTGCCCATCGTGCCGCCCCGCCCTGCCCTGGCGCCGCTCGCATTCGACCCGGCACAGTGGGCGCCCTTCGCAGACCTGGGCGGCGTCTCGATGGAGGTCGATATCCGGGCGGGCGCCGCCACCTTCCGCGAGGACCTGCTCTTTACCCACCGCGGGCTCAGCGGCCCGGCCATTCTGCAGGCCTCCAGCTACTGGCAGCCGGGAAACCCGTTGCATATCAACCTCTTGAGCGATCTGAATGAAACAGCCTGGCTCAAGGCGAAGCAGGGCAATCGCCGCACAGTCGCCGGCGAACTCGCCCTGCACATGCCCCAACGTCTGGCGCAAGTGCTCGCCGCGCAATCCCCGGACGCAGACCGCCGCATGGCCGACTTCAGCGACAAGGCGCTACGCGCGCTGTGGCAGCAATGGCACGACTGGCAGGTGCGTCCCAGCGGCACCCTGGGCTGGCGCAAGGCCGAAGTGACCGCAGGCGGCGTTGCCACAACCGCGCTGTCATCATCCACCATGATGGCCCACAAAATCCCCGGGCTTCATTTCATTGGCGAGGTCGTGGACGTCACTGGCTGGCTTGGCGGCTACAACTTCCAATGGGCTTGGAGTTCCGCTGCAGCCTGTGCGCAGGCGATTTGAGGCCGCTGAAATTCGCCGCTGCCAGGTTTTGTGCATATAATCCTGTGGTTTTACCTTTCGCAGCGGCAAGCCTCGATTCCGTCTGAAGCAACCTCGACGAACCAAGACGAGGCCAAGGCAGGACAGAGGCCAAGGCAGGACAGAGGCCATAGCGTCTGGATGCCAGCCGGGTCTGCCCACACTTGATTCAAGTTCATCAATGACCATTATCCGCATCAAAGAAAACGAGCCGTTCGACGTTGCTCTGCGCCGCTTCAAGCGCACCATTGAAAAACTCGGCCTGCTGACCGAACTCCGCGCCCGCGAGTTTTATGAGAAGCCCACCGCCGAGCGCAAGCGCAAGAAGGCTGCAGCGGTCAAGCGCCACTACAAGCGCATCCGCAGCCAGACGCTGCCCGAGCGCAAGTACTGAAATTTGAGCGCTCCGATGCGTGCCCGTTGTTTCGGCGCCCGCAACGGATTTTTGCTTGAAACAGCCCGCCATGCATGCGGGCTTTTTGCATTGGACATGCCATGACTCTCAAAGACCGCATTCAGGACGACATGAAAGCCGCCATGCGCGCCAAGGACGCCCCTCTGCTGGGCGCCATCCGGCTGCTGATGGCCGCGATGAAGCAAAAAGAAGTGGACGAGCGCGTCACACTGGACGACGCTGCCGTGGTGGCCATCATCGACAAAATGATCAAGCAGCGCCGCGACGCCATCGCCCAGTTCGCCCCCGCTGGGCGGCAGGATCTGGTGGACAAGGAAGCTGCGGAGATTGTCGTTCTCGAACGCTACCTGCCCCCACGCCTGGACGCCGACGCCATTGACGCCGAAATCCGCGCCCTGATGGTGCAGACCTGCGCCAGCGGCCCGCAAGACCTGGGCAAGCTCATGGGACCGCTCAAGACACAGCTCGCCGGCCGTGCCGACATGGGCCTGGCCGCTGCGCGCGCCAAGGCCTTGCTGGCTGGCGCCTGAATTCACCCACACTCTGCGACGCCGTGAATCCCCCCTCCGACGTCGACCAACGCCCGCTGCTGGTGTTTTCGCACGCCAACGGCTTTCCCGCCCCGGTCTATCGCAAGCTGTTCCAGGCGCTGGAACCGGCATTCCGGGTGCGCGCCGTGCCCATGTTCGGCCACGATGCGCGCTATCCAGTACGCGACGGCTGGAAACCGCTCGCGCAGCAATTGATCGACTATCTGCAGCTCGACTGCCACGGCGAGCCCGCCGTGCTGGTGGGTCATTCCCTCGGCGGCTATCTCAGCCTGATGGCGGCCCACGCGCGCCCGGAACTGGCGCGGCAAGTCATTCTGCTCGATTCCCCCGTCGTGGCGGGCTGGCGTGCGCGTCTGCTCTGGCTGTCCAAACGCACGGGGCTGGGCGAGCGGTTTTCACCCGCCGCCGCCGCCAAGCGGCGCAGAACCCAGTGGCCGGATGTTGCCGCGGTGCAAACCCATTTCTCTTCCAAATCCGCGTTCCTGCAATGGGACCCGGATATGCTGCAGGACTACTCGCGTTTGGGCACCACCGCGACGCAGGAGGGACGCGCTCTGGCCTTTGAGCGTGAAGTGGAATATCGCATCTACAAAACTCTGCCTCACCAGCTCGGCCGGCTGGCGCGCAAGCCATTTCCGACGCCAGTGAGCTTCATTGGCGGCCGATCTTCCCGCGAAATTCGCATGGCCGGCCTGCAGACCACGCAGCGTCTGGTGCAGGAGCGCCTGCACTGGATCGACGGCTCGCACCTGTTTCCATTCGAGTCTCCGCAAGAAACCGCGCGGCTGATCGAACACGCTTTCGCGGCGGCAGGCGGCGCGTGTCATCCAGGTCTCAAAACCTGCTCCCTATAATGCACTTTTACCGGCATTCGTCGCGGCTATGACCAAATATGTGTTCGTCACCGGCGGGGTGGTGTCCAGCTTAGGCAAGGGCATCTCATCCGCATCTCTGGCTGCGATTCTTGAATCGCGCGGCCTCAAAGTCACCCTCATCAAACTCGATCCCTACATCAACGTCGACCCAGGGACGATGAGCCCCTTCCAGCACGGCGAGGTCTTCGTCACCGAAGACGGCGCCGAGACCGATCTGGATCTGGGGCATTACGAGCGCTTCATCACCACCCGCATGCGCCGGGTGAACAACTTCACCACCGGCCAGATCTACGACAGCGTGCTGCGCAAGGAACGCCGCGGCGAGTACCTCGGCAAGACGGTGCAAGTCATTCCGCACATCACCAACGAGATTCAGGACTTCATCCGTCGCGGCGCCGGCGATGGCACCGCCGACGCGGTGGATGTCGCCATGGTGGAAATCGGCGGCACGGTGGGCGACATCGAGTCGCTGCCCTTCCTCGAAGCCGCGCGGCAGATGAGCCTGCGCATGAAGCGGGGCGACTGCGCCTTCGTCCACCTCACCCTCGTGCCCTTCATTCCGGCTGCTGGCGAACTCAAGACCAAGCCCACCCAGCACAGCGTGCAAAAGCTGCGTGAAATCGGCATCTCGCCCGACGCGCTGCTTTGCCGCGCCGACCGGCCGATTCCCGATGAAGAGCGCGCCAAAATCTCCATGTTCTCGAACGTGCGTGAAGACGCGGTGATTTCGGTGTGGGACGCGGACACCATCTACAAAATTCCTCAGATGCTGCACGCCCAGCACCTCGACGACATCCTCTGCGAAAAGCTTGGCATCAGCGCGCCGCCAGCCAACCTCAAGGTCTGGAACGATCTGGTGCAGGCGCTGGAGCATCCGCAGCACACGGTGCGCATCGCCATGGTGGGCAAGTACGTCGATCTGTCCGACTCGTACAAATCGCTCAACGAAGCCTTGCGCCACGCGGGCATCAAGACGAGTTCGCGCGTCGAAATCACCTACCTCGACTCGGAAACCCTTGAGCCGGCCAACATCGCCCAGCTTGACGGCTATGACGCCGTGCTGGTGCCCGGTGGATTCGGCAAACGCGGCGTTGAAGGCAAGATTCTCGCCGCGCAATACGCCCGCGAGCACCGCATTCCCTACCTGGGCATCTGCCTGGGCATGCAGGTGGCCACCATCGAATTCGCCCGCCACGTCGCCGGGCTGCCGCAAGCCAACAGCACCGAGTTTGAGCCCGACACGCCGCAGCCCGTCATCGCGCTGATCGACGAATGGCTCGACCGCGATGGCAGCGTGCAGAAACGTCACGCCGGGTCTGATCTGGGCGGCACCATGCGACTTGGCGCACAAAGCTCGGATGTGAGGCCTGGCACGCTCGCCCACGGCATCTACGGCAATGTGGTGACCGAACGTCATCGCCATCGCTACGAGGCCAACGAGCACTACCTGGCCGCCTTGCAAAAAGCCGGACTGGTGATCTCCGCCATCACCCAGCGCGAACACCTGACCGAAATCGTCGAGCTGCCGCAATCCGTCCATCCCTGGTTCATCGGCGTGCAGTTCCACCCCGAGTTCAAGTCCACGCCCTGGGGCGGCCATCCCCTGTTCACCGCCTTTGTGCAAGCCGCATTGCAACGCCAGCTGCACATTGCGCAGGCTGCCTGACCCCTCACACATCCATGCCCACACCTCAGACGCTCTGCGGCTTCCCAGTCGGTCTCGACCAGCCGTTCTTTCTCATCAGCGGCCCTTGCGTGGTCGAGTCCGAGCAGTTGCAAATGGATGTGGCCGGGCAGTTGCGCGACATCTGCCGATCCCTCGACATTCCGCTGATTTTCAAGTCCAGCTACGACAAGGCCAACCGCTCCAGCGGCACGTCCTTTCGCGGCCCCGGCATGGAGCAGGGCCTGGACATCCTCGCCAAGGTCCGCCGCGAGCTGGGCGTGCCCGTGCTCACCGATGTGCACACCGCAGAAGAAGCGCCCCGCGTGGCCGGGGTCGTCGATGTGCTGCAGACGCCCGCGTTTCTCTGCCGCCAGACCGATTTCATTCATGCGGTCAGCAGCCTGGGCAAGCCAGTCAACATCAAGAAGGGCCAGTTTCTCGCGCCCGGCGACATGAAAAACGTCATCGCCAAGGCGCGCGCTGCTGCCGCACAGGCGGGGCATCCTGACACCTTGTTCATGGCCTGCGAACGCGGCGTGAGCTTTGGCTACAACAACTTGGTGTCGGACATGCGCGCGCTGGCCATCATGCGCGAAACGCAAAGCCCGGTCGTGTTCGACGCCACCCATTCGGTGCAACTGCCAGGCGGCCAGGGCACGAGTTCCGGCGGACAGCGCGAGTTCGTGCCGGTGCTCGCCCGCGCCGCGGTGGCCGCGGGCGTTGCGGGCGTGTTCATGGAAACCCACCCCGATCCGGCCCATGCGCTGAGCGACGGCCCCAACGCAGTGCCGCTGCACCACATGCGCGCACTGCTCGAAAGCCTCAAAGACATCGACGCCGCAGTGAAACGCCGCGGCTTCCTCGAAACCCGTTTCAACTGAATTCCTTATGAGCGCCTACATCATCGCCCATGTCGACGTCACCGACCCGCAGCAGTACGAACAGTACAAAGTGCTGTCGTCCCAGGCCATTGCAGCGCATGGCGCGGAGGTCTGCATCCGCGGCGGCGCCGTCGAAGTGCTCGAAGGTGACTGGTCGCCCGCCCGCGTCGTGCTGCTGAAGTTTCCCGATATGGCTGCAGCGCGCAGCTTCTACGGCAGCGCCGAGTATCTGCTGGCCCGACAGGCGCGCGCAGGCGCCGCCACGATGCGCATGATCGCCGTCCAGGGCGTGTAATTCCCTCATTCCCCATTTCCTCTGAAATAGTCCCGAACAGGAGTCTCCATGAGTGCCATCGTTGACCTCACCGCCCGCGAAATTCTCGACAGCCGCGGCAATCCCACCGTCGAATGCGACGTGGTGCTGGAAACCGGCTTCATCGGCCGGGCGGCCGTGCCCTCGGGCGCATCCACCGGCACGCGCGAGGCCATGGAACTGCGCGACGGCGACAAGTCGCGCTTCGGCGGCAAAGGCGTGCTGCGCGCTGTCGAGCACATCAACACCGAAATCACCGAAGCGGTGATGGGCCTGGACGCCACCGAGCAAACCTTTCTCGACCAAACCCTGATCGACCTCGACGGCACGCACAACAAGTCGCGCCTGGGCGCCAATGCCATCCTGGCCGTCAGCATGGCCGTGGCCAAGGCTGCGGCAGAGGAAGCCGGCATGCCGATCTACCAATACCTCGGCGGCTTCTCGGCGCGCGAGTTGCCGGTGCCGATGATGAACGTGATCAACGGCGGCGCCCACGCCAACAACAGCCTGGACATGCAGGAGTTCATGATCATGCCGGTGGGTGCGCCCAACTTCCACGAGGCGCTGCGTTACGGCGCGGAAGTGTTTCACGCGCTCAAGGGCATCCTGAACGATCGCGGACTGCCGACCACCGTGGGCGATGAAGGCGGCTTTGCGCCGAACGTGGCCAACCATGAGGCGGCGCTGCAGCTCATCGTCGAAGCCATCGAGAAAGCGGGCTACCGTCCGGGCGAGCAGATCGCCATCGCCCTCGACCCGGCTTCGAGCGAGTTCTACAAGGACGGCAAGTACCACCTCGAAGGCGAAGGCCTGGTGCTGACCACCGAAGAGATGGTCGATTTCTACGACAACTGGCTGGGCAAGTATCCCATCGTGTCGATCGAAGACGGCCTGGCCGAGCAAGACTGGGACGGCTGGAAACTGCTCAACAGCCGTCTGGGCAAGAAGGTGCAGCTGGTGGGCGACGATATTTTCGTCACCAACACGTCCATTCTGAAAAACGGCATTGCCGACAAGCTGGCCAACTCCATCCTCATCAAGGTGAACCAGATCGGCACCCTGACCGAGACCTTCGCCGCCATCGAGATGGCCAAGCGCGCCGGCTGGACCGCCGTGGTCTCGCACCGTTCCGGCGAAACCGAGGACAGCATCATCGCCGACATTGCCGTGGCCACCAACGCCGGGCAAATCAAGACCGGTTCGTTGTCGCGCAGCGACCGCATCGCCAAGTACAACCAGTTGCTGCGCATCGAGGAAAACCTCGGTGAAACCGCCCGTTTCCTCGGCCGCGACGTGTTCTACAACCTGCGGTGATCCAGCGGGGCAAGCCGCTGCAACGCAATTGTTGTCCAACATCCTTTGCCAACACCACATCATGCGCTGGGTCACCGTCCTGCTCGTGAGTCTGTTGCTGCTGTTGCAGTGGCCGCTGTGGTTTGGCGAACGCGGCTGGTTTGCGGTGCAGCGGCTGCAAAACCAACTGGCTCAGCAAGATCAGGCCAATCTGAAAGCCCTGCAGGACAACGACCGCCTCGCCGCGGAAGTGCATGATCTGAAATCAGGTTTGAGTGGCGTGCAGGACCAGGCCCGTCGAGAAATGGGCATGGTCAAACCCGATGAAATTTTTGTGCAGATCGTGCCTCCCGCACGCGCAAGCAGCCTGCCGACCAGTGCGGCGGCCGCCCCGCCGTCAAGTCCTCAATGACGGTTTGACGCCACCTGCGGTTGCGCCAGCGTGTCGAGGAAGACCTGTGCGGCGTCAATGGCATCGAAGGCATAGCCCTGGCCGCAGAATTCGCAGCGCACATCCACCTCGCCCTGCTCCGCGAGGATAGACTCCACCTCATCGCGTCCCAGCATGCGCAGCATGCCGGCCACGCGCTCGCGCGAACAGGTGCAATGAAATCGCGGAGACTGTGGCTCGAACACCCGCACCTCTTCTTCCCAGAACAGCCGCCGCAGAATGTCCTCAGGCGCCAGTTGCAGCAATTCTTCCGAAGTCAGCGTGGCCGCGAGATGACGCGCCCGGGCGTAGTCCTCCTCGGGTTGCCCGGCCGCTTCAGCAGCGTGCTGCGCTGATCCGGGCATGCGCTGCAGCAACAGCCCGCAAACGGCCTGCTCGTTGCTCGCCAGCATGAGCATGGAGTCGATCTGCTCAGACTGCGCCAGATACTGCTCCAGCATGGCCGCGAGAGATGGCAGGGTTGCACCCTGCGGGTCGGTCAGCGCCACGATGCCCTGGTAAGGCTGCAAGCCAGACGCGGGGTTGCGCGGATCGAGGGTAATCGCACAACGTCCATTGCCATGCAGATTGACCAACGTGGCCAGATCTGCAGGCAGCGCGGCGTCGTCCGGCAGGTCGGCAGCCATTTTGGCTGTGGCGCGCAGGCCAAAGTCTGGCTGGCACTCGGCCACGGCGAGCTTCAACGGGCCATCCCCCTGGATTTGAAGCACCAGGGCGCCATCGAACTTCAGGCTGCCAGCCATCAGGGTGCTCGCGGCGGCCATCTGCCCGACCAATGCGGAGATCGCCTGCGGGTAGCTGCGGCGTTTCTGCAATTCGGCCCAGGTGGCATCCAGGCGCACCAGAACGCCGCGCACATGGCCCGTGCCCAGCATGAATTTGACAAGTTGATCGCTCATGGATGAATCAGTTGAAGTTCCTGAGAAAAGCGCTTGGCGCGCTCGACGTAATGCAGGGTGTTGGCCTGGATGGCCGCGATGGCCTCTGGTGTCAGCTCACGCGCCACGCGCGCAGGTGAGCCGAGAATCAGCACGCCGTCGGGGAACACCTTGCCCTCCGTCACCAGCGCACCGGCGCCAACGAGGCAGTTGCGGCCAATCTGGGCGCCATTCAAGATCACCGCCTGAATTCCGATCAAACTGCCCTCGCCAATGCTGCATCCATGCAGCATGGCCTGATGGCCAATGGTCACGCCAGGCCCGACAGTGAGCGGATAGCCGGGATCAGTATGCAGCACCGCGCCGTCCTGGACATTCGATTCCTCGCCAATTTCGATGGGCTCGTTATCCCCGCGCAGCACTGCGCCAAACCACACACTGGCGCGCGCCAGCAGCCTCACCCGGCCCATGACATGCGCCCCTGGCGCTACATAGGCATCCGCTGCAATCTCTGGACGCCAAGCGCCGAATTGGTAAATTGACATGATGCATGACTCCAGACACTCGCCATGAACTGGCAACTCCCCCGGCTCGCTCCGGGAGAAGACTTTCCGCCCGCATCGCAGGCCTTGCCCGCATTGTCGCCTTTCCCCGGCCTGCTTGCCGCAGGCGGCGCGCTCGATGCGGACACGCTGGAGCGCGCCTACCGGCGCGGCATCTTCCCCTGGTTCAGCCCGGGCGAGCCCATTCTGTGGTGGAGCACTGATCCGCGCATGGTGTTGCGTCCCGAGCAGTTGCGCGTCACGCGCTCGCTCAGGCAATCCGCGCGCCGCTTCAGCCGCAACCCCGCCATGCGCTTGCGCATCGACACGGCATTTTCCAGCGTGATGCAGCAATGCGGCGCGCAGCGCGCAGATTCCGGCACCTGGATCACCCCGGACATGCTGAATGCCTATTCCGCCCTGCACGCGCGCGGCCTCGCTCACAGCCTTGAACTGTGGGAGGGAGACAAACTCCTCGCCGGCCTGTACGGCGTGTGTCTCGGCCGCATGTTCTATGGCGAATCCATGTTCACAACCGTGGCCGATGGCTCCAAAACCCTGCTGATGGCACTCTGCGGCCTCTGCCTGCGTGAAGGCATCGCCCTGATCGATTGCCAACAGCAAACCGACTATCTCGCGCAGATGGGCGCAGCACCCATTGCGCGTGAAACTTTCCTGCAGCATGTGGCGGAAACCACATCCCTGCCTGCGGTGCAAGGCTGGCAGTATGATGAATCGACATTTCTCACCGATTGCGCACGCTGGCTGTGACTCACCCTAAAGAACTCCCGCTCACCACCCTGCAGTTCTATGCCACGGCGAGCTATCCGTGCAGCTATCTGCCGGGGCGTCAGGCGCGGTCGCAAGTCGCCACGCCCAGTCATCTGATCAATGCCGACGTGTATTCCGACCTGGTGCGCGCCGGGTTTCGCCGCAGCGGCCTGTTCACCTACCGTCCGCAGTGCGAAGACTGCCAGGCCTGCCTGCCCATCCGCGTGCGCGCCGCGCAATTTTGTCCGAACCGCGCGCAACAACGGGTGTGGAAGCGGCATGGCGGCCTGCAAGTGCGTGTGCTCAAGCTCGGCTTCATCCCCGAGCATTACCAGCTCTACCTGCGCTACCAGGCAGCACGGCATACTGGCGGCGGCATGGACCACGACAGCATCGACCAGTACGCCCAATTTCTGCTGCAAAGCCGTGTGAACACGCGATTGGTGGAGTTCCGCGAGCCCGCGCAGCAGGGTGAGGAACTCGGCCCGCTCAAAATGGTGTCGGTGGTTGACGTGCTCTCAGACGGACTCTCCGCCGTCTACACCTTTTTCGAAACAGCAGATCCCCGCAGCAGCTACGGCACTTATAACGTGCTCTGGCAGATCGAGCAGGCGCGCTCCATGCAGTTGCCACATGTCTATCTCGGCTACTGGATCGCCCGCAGCCGCAAGATGGCCTACAAGTCCAACTTCACGCCATTTGAAATTTACCGCGACGGCAACTGGTTCAACCCCTTGGAACCAAACATCGCCTCGTGACTTCCGGCAACACAGAGAACCGCGTTTTGGGGCGGCAAGGCGGGCATAGCTGATTTCCTCTCAGCCTCTGAGCCTGTTAAAGCGGCTGTTTGGCTTTTGCCCGCTCTGCGAACTGCTGCTTGAACGTCGCCTGAGTCGGCACGGGCAGATCACGATAAGCCGTCCAGCCCCTGGCCCCCGCAAGGCGATGCAGGCGCTTGCGTTCACCACCCAATAGGCGCAGCACGCTCGATGCCATCCTCGCCCCAGGCCGATACAGCCAGGGATGTCGCGCCGCATAGCCCCACAGCCGCAGCGCCCAGCGCTCCACACCCGGCCGCATATCGCGCTCGAATTGCTGCGCGCGCATGGTGCGCAGCAGGTCCGGAAGCGGAATTTTCATCGGACACACCACCTCGCATTGTCCGCACAATGTGGCGGCCTGCGGCAGATCCTTGGTGCTCTCCAGCCCCTGATAGCTCGGCGTCAGCACCGACCCCATCGGCCCCGGATACACCCAGCCATAAGTGTGCCCGCCGATCTTCTGATAGACCGGGCAATGGTTCATGCAAGCGCCGCAACGAATGCAGCGCAGCATCTCGGAAAATGCCCCGCCCACCAGGCTGGTCCTGCCCCCATCGAGCAACACGACATACATGTGCTCCGGCCCATCGCGATCACCGGCGCGGCGCGGGCCGGTCAGCACGGAAAAATAATTGCTGATCGTCTGCCCCGTGGCCGAGCGCGGCAACAGCCGCATCACCGCAGCCAGATCTTCGAGCGTGGGCAACACCTTCTCCACACCCGTCACCGCGACATGCACGCGCGGCAGAATGGTGCACATGCCCTCATTGCCCTCGTTGGTCACCAGGGCGACGGAACCCGTTTCAGCCACCACGAAATTGCCGCCGGTGATCCCCATGTCCGCCGCCAGAAACTTGGCCCGCAGCACCTCGCGCGCCTCGCGGGTCATCTGAGGAATATCGGTCTTGCGCGCGGTGTGGTGCACCTTGGCGAACAGATCGGCGATCTCCTCTTTGTCCTTGTGCACCACCGGCGCGATGATGTGCGAGGGCGGCTCGTTGCCATTGATCTGCAGGATGTATTCACCCAGATCGGTTTCGGTCACCTGCACCGCAGCAGCCTCCAGTGCGGCATTCAGCCCCATTTCCTCGGACACCATGGACTTGGATTTGATGGCCTGCGTGCATCCGTGTTGACGCGCGATCTGCACCACCAGATCAGCCGCTTCCTGCGGGGTTTGCGCCCAGAGCACCGTCGTGCCGCAGCGCTGCGCCTCGGCTTCAAACCGCTCCAGCCAGACATCCAGTGTGTTCAGCGCCACGTTGCGGCGGCTGACCGCCGCGTCACGAATCTCTTCGAACCCGTCGAGCGCGGCGATGGCGGCAGCCCGTCCAGTGACGAACTTGGTGGACAGTTTTTTGAGATTTTGCTGCAGGCGCTGGTCGGCAAGCTTTTGCCCGGCGCGCGCCTTGAACTGCATGGTCTGTGATTGCATGGTCAGCGCTTTCCCGTCAGAACTTCGGCAATGTGCAGCACCTGCGTCGTGTTGTCGCCCTGCCGTCGCAGCCGCCCCTCGATCTGCAGCATGCAACCCAGATCGCCCAGCACCACGGCACGCGCCTTTGTCGCCTGGATATTGGCGCATTTGTCGTCGGCTATCGCGGCCGAGATATTGCCGTATTTCACTGCGAACGTTCCGCCAAAGCCGCAGCACTGTTCGCATTGCTCCATTTCGCAAAGGCTCAGCCCCGGCACGAGGGACAGCAACTGGCGCGGCTGTTGTTTGATGCCCAGTTCACGCAAGCCCGAGCAGGAGTCGTGATAGGTCACCTCGCCCTCGTACTGACCGGGAACCTGGCTGAGCCCCGCCACGTTCACCAGAAAGTCCGTCAATTCGTACAGGCGCGGCTGTATGGCGGCAAACCGGCGCAGCAGATCGGGTTGGTCCTTGAGCACGTCCGGATAGTGGGTTTTGATGGCGCCCATGCACGAACCGGATGGAGCCACGATGTAGTCGAATCCCTCGAATTCATCGAGAAATTTCTCAGCCAGCGCCAGTGTCGTGCGTCGATCGCCCGAGTTGTAGGCCGGCTGGCCACAGCAGGTTTGCGTCATGGGCACATGCACGTCAAAGTGCGCAGATTCCAGCAACTCCACTGCAGCCATCGGAATGCCAGGCCGCATCACATCGGCCAGACAGGTGATAAAGAGTCCTACGCGTTTTTTCATGCAGGCATTATCGACCGGGCGGCTTGTGACTTGCTGACGTGGTCTGCATACAGGCGTCATTTTTAGCCCGCGTTTTTCCGGTAGGCAAAAGCGCATTTCGGCCTATAAAATTTCTGCAATGCAACATTCCTCATCTCTCAAACCGGCTGAGCCGATTGCTCAGGCTGCTGAGCCCGCCATACAGGTGCTCGGGCGCACTTTTGCCGTGCTCGATGTGCTGGCGAGAAATCCCGATCCGATGCAGCTCAAGGACATCGGCGCCGCCACCGGCCTGCATCCTTCCACCGCGCACCGCATTCTCAACGATCTGGTGCTGGGCCATCTGGTGGAACGGGTCGATGCGGGCACTTACCGCCTAGGCATGCGCCTGCTCGAATACGGCAATCTGGTCAAAGCCCGCCTGAGCGTGCGGGATGCAGCGCTCGGCCCCATGCGCGACTTGCACCGGCTCACCCATCAGCCAGTCAATCTCAGTGTGCGGCAAGGCGACGAAATCGTCTACATCGAACGCACCTACAGCGAACATTCCGGCATGCAGGTCATTCGTTCTGTCGGTGGGCGCGCGCCCCTGCATCTGACATCCGTGGGCAAGTTGTTCCTCGCCGCAGATGACGCGCCCCGGGTCAAGGCCTACAGCCTGCGCACAGGCTTGGCGGGACAAACACGCAACAGCATCACCAATCCTCAGCAACTCGAACGGGAGCTTGGCAAGGTTCGCCTGGAAGGTTTTGCGCGCGATAACGAGGAACTCGAGCTCGGCGTGCGCTGCATGGCAGCCGGCATCTACAACGATGCTGGTGAACTGATCGCCGGGCTCTCGCTCTCGGCCCCGGCAGATCGCCTGATGGAAGACTGGCTGGACAAGGTGCAATCGACCGCTCAGCGCATTTCTGCCGCACTGGGCTACAGAGGGTCACGCCGTTAGCGTTTGCGCTGAAC
>JAQTVS010000194.1 GCA_028706735.1 Thiomonas sp. | reverse complement strand
CAGCCCCAGCCGCATCCGGCGCCACCACCCCCGCCGCCAAAACCCGTCGCGCAGCCCAAGCCGCAGCCCCAGGTGCAGCAGGCCGACATCGTGCTGCGGCAGGAACGCGAAGCCGCGTTGAAAAAACAGCAGCAGGCGCAACAGGCGCAGCTTGAAAAGCGGCTGCAGGACGAGAAGCAAAAACTTGCGCTGGAAAAGCAGCGCCTGGCTGAACAAAAGGCGCAGCAACAGCAGCGCGAACAAGCGCAGAAGCTCGCCGAGCAACAACGCGAGAAGGCGGAAAAACTTCAGCAGGAGAAGCTGGCGCAGCAGAAAAAAATTCAAGCGCAACAGCGTCTGGCGGAACAGAAGCAGAAGCAGCGCGAACAACAACAGGCGCAGCTCGCGGCCTCATCGCGCGACGACTACATGAAGCAACTGATGCAACAGGCTGGCACAGGCGCGGCCACAAGCACCGGAACAGCGGCGCAGACTTCCGGGCCTTCGGGCACCTATGGGCCGCGCATCGCCGCCTTGATCAAACAAAATACGATCTACCCTGCTTCAGAGCTGGCGCAAATCAGCGGGGATCCGCGCGTCAAGATTCTGGTGACTTTGGACACGAATTCCGGAGAGGTCGTGAACGCCAGGATTGTGAAGTCCAGCGGGGTGCCAAGCTGGGATCAAGCCGCACTTGACGCCATCAACCGCGTGCATCGCTTTCCACCGCCAAGCAGTGGTGTGTGGCCTCGCACGATGGATGTGAATGCCGGGCCGCGTGACCCGGGTTAACGGCCATCAGCAGGCGTTGCGCGAGCCGTCCCACACTGTTTGCGTTGATGCCCTGCAAGGCTTGATTGCAGACGCCTGCGGCGGGAGGCAGATTTTGGGCGCAGGCAAATGCATCTCCCACAGGCGTGCTGCAGAATCCGGGGCGCCGGTTTTCTGGCACCAACAGTCTGCCACCGAAGGCCCCAGTCCAGGCGCATGGCCAGGCCTTTGCTTTGGGCGCCGCATGCCTCTCGCAACGCGCTGAGGCAATCGTGAAAGAATCGCGTCTTTGTTCGAACAGCCCGGCACGCGGCGCGGGCGGCGCCTTCATGCAAACCCAATTGGTCCGCACTTATCTTCTCGATCTTCAAAGCAGCATTCTGGCCGCGCTGCAAACCGCTGACGGCCAGCCCTTCCGGCGTGATGCATGGACACGGCCAGCCGACTCGCCGCTGCAGGGCGAAGGCATCAGCAGCCTGATCGAGTTTGGCGGCCTGCTTGAGCGTGGCGGCTGCAACTTCTCGCATGTGCGCGGCCCCAAGCTGCCTCCCTCGGCCACACAGCACCGGCCGGAACTGGCCGGTGCGCCGTTCGAGGCGCTGGGCATCTCCTTGGTGTTCCACCCGACCAATCCTTACGTGCCAACCGTGCACATGAATGTGCGCATGCTCATGGCCCAGCCCGAGGGTCAGGCGCCGGTGGCCTGGTTCGGCGGCGGCATGGATCTCACGCCCTATTACGGTTTCGAGGATGACGCGGCGCATTTCCACCGCACCTGCCAGGCGGCGCTGGCCCCGTTTGGCGACGACCACTACCCCCGATTCAAAACCTGGTGCGACGACTACTTCTTTCTCAAGCACCGCAATGAACCACGCGGCATCGGCGGGGTGTTTTTCGACGACTATGCCGAGGGCGGTTTCGAACGTGGCTTTGCGCTGATGCGCGCCGTGGGCGACGCCTTTCTGCCCGCCTATCTGCCCATCGTGGAACGCCGCCGCGCTCTGCCCTACGGCGAGCGCGAGCGTGATTTCCAGGCGTATCGCCGCGGGCGCTATGTCGAGTTCAATCTGGTGTGGGATCGCGGCACGCACTTTGGCCTGCAGTCGGGCGGACGCACCGAGTCCATCCTCATGTCCATGCCGCCCATCGTGAAGTGGCGCTACGACTGGCATCCCGAAGCGGGCACGCCGGAAGCCCGGTTGTACGAGGTGTTTCTCACTCCGCGGGACTGGGCCGCGGCGTGAGCCAGCATCCCTCGACCGCGCCGCAACGCATCGGCCTGCTCGGCGGCAGCTTCGACCCCATCCATTGCGCGCATCTGCAGCTTGCGCGCAGCGCCTGCGACGAACTGGCGCTGGACGCGGTGTGGTTCATCCCGGCAGGCCAGCCCTGGCAGCGCGACACCCTGGCCGCCAGCCCGCAGCAGCGCTGGGACATGGTGAACCTCGCCATCGCGGGCCTGCCCGGCCTGCGCGCCTGCGACATCGAACTCAAACGCGACGGGCCGAGCTACACCATCGACACCGTGCGCGAACTACGCACCGCGCACCCGCAGACCGCCTTCACCTTCATTCTCGGCGCCGATCAACTGCGCAATCTGCCCACCTGGAATGGCTGGCGCGAGATCGTCGCCCAGGTCGATCTGGCCGCCGCGCGCCGGCCGGGCTATGACGACAGCGCGCCGCCTGAATTGCTCGCCGCGCTGGCCGCGCACGGCCACCGGCTGCACCGGCTGGACATGGCAGAAATCGACCTCTCCGCGACCCGTGTGCGCGAACGCATGGCCCTCGGCCTGCCGCTCGCCGGGCTGGCGCCCGCAGCTGTGGCACACTACATTGATCAACACCGCCTCTATCAGCACTGAAACCGCATGGATATCCGCAAACTGCAACGCACCATCGTCGACGCCCTGGAAGCCGTCAAAGCGCAAGACATCGAAGTGTTCAACACCGAAGAACTCACCAGCCTGTTCGACCGCGTCATCGTCGCCAGCGGCACCTCCAACCGCCAGACCCGCGCGCTGGCCAGCAGCGTGCGCGACAGCGTCAAGGCCGCCGGATTCAGCGTGCGCAACCCCGAGGGCGAAGAAACCGGCGAATGGGTGCTGGTGGACTGCGGCGGCGCCGTGGTGCACATCATGCAGCCGCCCATCCGCGCCTATTACCGCCTCGAAGAACTCTGGGGCGCCAAGCCGGTGCACCTCAAACTGGGCGGAGCGAAAAAAGCCAGCGCTCAACCCGCTGTGAAAGTGGCCGCCAAAGGCCCGGACAGCCGTCCTGACAAGCCCGAGGAACCGGCCAAGGCTCCCGCGCGCAAAACCGCCTACAAAACGGCGGCCGCCAAGCGCCCTGCAGCCAAAAAAACCGCCGCGAAAAAGGTGGCGGCCAAAACCGCTCCAGTGCGCACCTCGCCCTATGGCGAAACCAGCCCGGAGAAAAAGCGCGTCACTCGCGTTGTCGGCACCGCAGCCGGCGCGCGTTCGGCCCCGTCCGCCCCCGCACGCAAGCGGGTCGAAACCAGCAGCGCGGCCCCTGCAACCAAGCGCCCGGCGGCACGCAAAACCGCGTTGCAAACGACCGCAGCGCGCAGCGCACCGGCAAAACGGCCCGCCGCCAAAAAAGCAGCCGTCAAAACCGCAGCAAAGACTCCAGCGCGCAAGTCTCCGGCCAAGCGCGTGCCTGCCAAGAAACTGGCGTCCTGATCGGTTGCCGATACACGCGGTCGCCGTCTCTGGCTGCGCATGAAACTCTGGCTGCTCGCCGTGGGCCAGCGCATGCCGCGCTGGGTCGACGAGGCCTACGCCGACTACGCCAAGCGCCTGCCGCCCGAAACCCCGCTGCTGCTCAAGGAGATTCGCGCCGAAACCCGCGGCTCCAGCATCAGCACCGAAGCGGTGATGGAGCGCGAGGCGCAGCGCATCGAAGCCGCCCTGCCCCCGGGCGCGCGCCTTGTGACGCTCGATGAGCACGGCCAGCGGCTCACCACCGCCGCTCTGGCCGAGCAACTGCAGCACTGGCGGCAGGACGGGCGCGATGTCGCTCTCGTCGTCGGTGGCGCGGACGGCCTGGCGCCGCGGCTCAAGCAGCGCGCCGACACGCTGCTGCGCCTGTCCGACCTTACCCTGCCCCACGGTCTGGTGCGCGTGCTGCTGGCCGAGCAGCTCTACCGCGCCCACAGCCTGCTCAGCGGCCACCCCTATCACCGCGCCTGACGGTCGGTGCGCGCGCAGGGCAAAGCGATAATGGTCCACACTCCCCCTCTTGCCAACACCATGACGTTTCCCACCGCCAACACCCTCTGGGCCGATGTGCTTGCCGTGCGCCAGCAGCAGCCGCTGGTGCACAACATCACCAATTTCGTCGTGATGAACTACAACGCCAACGCCCTGCTGGCTCTGGGCGCCGCGCCGGTGATGGCGCATGCCCGCGAGGAAGTGCGCGACATGGCGGGCATCGCCCAGGCGCTGGTGCTCAATATCGGCACCCTCTCGCCAGATTGGGTGGAGGCCATGGGCATGGCGCTGGACACCGCCCGCTGCCGCGGCATTCCCGTGGTGCTCGATCCGGTGGGCGCCGGCGCGACGCCGTATCGCAACCACGCCATTGCCACGCTGCTGGCCATCGGCAGCCCCACCGTTTTGCGCGGCAATGGTTCCGAGATCCTCAGCGTGGCCGGGTTGGAGGCCGCGACCCGCGGCGTGGACAGCGCCGCCGCGTCGGACGATGCCGTCGCCGCCGCCCGTGCACTGGCCGCGCGCCTGGGCGCAGTGGTGTGCGTGAGCGGCGCCACCGATCACATCCTCGCGCCGGACGGCCGCCATCTGCGCCTGGCCAATGGCCATCCGTGGATGACCCGCGTCACCGGCGTCGGCTGCTCGGCCAGCACCCTGATCGGCGCCTTCTGCGCGGTGCAGCCCGACGCCTTTCACGCCACCGCCGCGGCCATGGCCTATCTCGGCGTGGCGGGCGAAGTGGCGACGGAGCAGGTGCAGGCGGCAGGCGCCGGCGTGGGCCAGTTGCAGATCGCCCTGCTCGACCGCCTGCAACTGCTGGACTTTGATTCCTTCCGCATCCGCTTGCGCATGACCCATGACTGAACCCGCCAGCCGTTGGCCGCTGGCGGCGCTGCGCCTGCATCTGGTCACCGACGCCGCGCTGTGCGGTCCGCGCGGCGTGGAGGCCGTGGTGGCCGCCGCCGTGCGCGGAGGCGCCACCTGCGTGCAGTTGCGTGAAAAACAGTTGGAGACCCGGCTGTTTGTGGAGCGCGCCCGTGCGCTCAAGGCGCTGCTCGCGCCGCTGGGCGTGCCGCTGATCATCAACGACCGGCTCGACATCGCGCTTGCCGTAAACGCCGACGGCGTGCATGTCGGCCAGAGCGATATGCCGCCCGACGAAGTGCGCCGCATCCTGCCGCATGCGCTCATCGGCCTGTCGGTGGAAAGCGCCGCGCAGGTGCGCGCCGCAGCGCTGAGCCCGGTGGACTATCTGGGCGTCAGCCCGGTGTTCTCCACCCCGAGCAAAACCGACGCCGCACCCGCCCTGGGGCTGGACGGCCTGCGCGCCCTGCGCGCGCTTACCCGCCTGCCGCTGATCGCCATCGGCGGCATCGACCTGGACAACGCTGCGCAGGTCATGGCTGCCGGGGCGGACGGCCTGGCCGTGGTGCGCGCCCTGTGCGCAGCGCCCGACCCCGCTGCCGCCGCGCAGGCCCTGCGCCGCCACACGGACCCGCAACCCACGCCATGACCCTGCCCGATCCCGTCCACCCCGTTGCCCCGGCCGCCCGCTACGCCCGCGTGCTCAGCATTGCCGGATCCGACAGCGGCGGTGGCGCCGGCATCCAGGCCGATCTCAAGACCATTGCCGCTTTAGGCTGCTTCGGCATGACGGCCATTACCGCCATCACCGCGCAAAACACGCAGGGCGTGCGCGCCATTCAGGCCTTGCCCCCGGAGCTGCTCGCGCAGCAGATTGACGCCGTGGTCGAGGACATCGGCGTGGATGCGGTGAAGATCGGCATGCTGCACGACGCTGGCGTGGTGCGGGTGGTGGCCGACGCCATTCGCCGCCATCGTTTCCCCC
>JAQTVS010000193.1 GCA_028706735.1 Thiomonas sp. | reverse complement strand
CACGTTCCAGGTGCTGCCGTCGTGCTGCAACGCGGCGGCCTGCGTGTGGCAGCGCAGCGTGATGCGTGGGGAATCCAGCCATGCCGCGCACAGGGCTTGATTGGCCAGCACCGCGCTGTCCACCTGCCAGCCCGCCTCGGTCCATTGCGCCATCTGTGGCGGCAGATGCACGCTGCGGCGCCAGTCGTGCATGCGTTGCGCCTCGGCCGGGTCTGCCGGGGTGAGCACGGCCGGGGAGAACTGTGCAATGTCTTGCGCCTGGGGCGGCAGGGCGCGGCGCAGTGCAGCCATGCCAGCGCGGCTGAGACGGGACAGCAGGTTGTCGTCTGCCGAGGGCTGCAGATGCGCCAGACCCGCAGGCATGGCCGAGCCGCCGCCAGCGGGGCGCGCGCTGGCCTCGATGACTTCGACCGTCCAGCCGCGCTGCGCCAAGGCATGGGCGCAGGCGGCGCCGCTGAGACCGGCGCCGATGACCACGGCATGCCGCGGCTGTGCTGCGGGCCAGGGAGTGGGCAGGGTGTGGCGGGTGCGCTTCCAGACGGGGTTGAAGGTGGCTTGCAGCCGTTGCTGCTTGCCGCCCCAGCCTGGGGGCAGTTCGACTTCGAAACCGGCCTGGCTCAGCCCATTTTGCACGGCGTGCGCCACGGTGTAGCTGGCCGCGCGGGCGCCGGGCTGGCTCAGACGGGCGAGGGCGCGGAACAGCTCGGGCGTCCACATCGCGGAATTGCGCGCGGGCGTGAAGCCGTCGAGGTAGAGCGCATCGGCGGCCAGCCGCAGCCGCGGCGCGAGAGCCTGGGCATCGCCAAAAGCCAGCAGCAGATGCACCCCGCCGCCGCCGGGCCGTCCCAAGGCGGGCATGTCCCCCTCCCAACCTCCCCCACGACGTGGGGGAGGCGTGTTTGCCCCCTCTCCACTTGTGGGGAGGGTTGGGGTGGGGACGGCCGCCTCGGGGGGCAGCGCAGGCGAGGCCGAAGCGTGGGGGGCGTCCAGCCTGTTTTCATCAAGAACGATGCGGTGCAGGCCGCGCACGGGCGGTGGCCATTGCGCGGCCAGTGCCGCGGCGAGGTCTTGCAATTCGGGCGGCGCATGCGCCAGCAGGTCGGCGGCGCAAACCGGGTGCAGTTCCAGGCTCACATAGTCGAGCCGCGCGCAGCGCTGTGGGTCGGCGCGCCACGCGGCCCAGGTGGCGAGGAAGTTCACGCCCAGGCCGAAGCCGGTTTCCAGGATGGTGAACTGATCGCGCCCGGCCCAGCGCGCGGGGGTGTCGAGCAGGCCGCAGCCGCCCAGGTAAACCGCGCGGGCTTGTCCCAGGGCGCCGGCGCGGCTGGCGTAGATGTCGCCGTAGCGGGCGCTGGCGGGCTGGCCGCTGGAGTCGAGGATGAGATCGGCCTCGGTCAGCAGCGGGCTGGGTGCAGGCGGCTTCAATCGATCAGGGTCAGCGACATGGCGTCCAGGCCGTAGAGGCCGTCTTCGGTCAGCACCAGGTCCATGAGCTGGTCGTGCGGCTGCATGTCGAGTTGCTGCAGTTCGCAGCAGGCATAGCTCAGGCCCACGGTGTACACCTCTTCGCGCCCGGCCAGATAGCGGTCGTAGTAGCCGCCGCCATAACCCAGCCGCAGGCCGACGTCGGCAAAGCCCACGCAGGGCACGAGCAGAGTGGCGGGGGCGACGGAGATGCCGCCCATTGGCTCGGCGATGCCGTAGGGGCCGGGGCGCAGCGGCTCGCCGGGCGTCCAGGCGATGAACGCCATCTGCTTTGTGGCCTCGTCAACGCGGGGCAGGGCGAGGGTGCATTGCGGGTTGCTCTGCAGCCATTTTTCCAGCGTGGGCAGGGGGTCGAACTCGCCGCGAATGGCGCAGTAGGCGCCCAAGGTCTCGGGCTCCAGGGCGTCGAGCACCTGCAGCAGCCGTGCGGCGAGTTCGGCCTGACGCTGCTCCAGATCGGGCAGGGACTGGCGTTTGGCGATCAGTTCGCGGCGCAGATCGGCGCGCAAATGCTGAGAGAATTCTGGGGACAATGGGTCGTAGAGTGGCGGGTTCACGGTAAGCTGGCGTCCTATGAGGATCAATGGGTTGTTGCCACTTATTTTGCGCTGCTCCGGCAGCTTGGGCCTGGCCCTGGGTTTGGGACTCGGTTTGGGGCTGTCCGCGCCGCTGGCGTTGGCGCAGTCTGCGCCTGCAGCCGCCAGCGTGTCGGCGCCCGCCGTGCAGGCCAGCGTGAGCGCGGCGCCGGTGGTCATGCCGGCCATGCCGCAAATCCCCCCGGATCAGGCGCAACGGATCGTGGCGGCGCAAAAGGCGTCGCAGCGCGGCGATCCGCAGCCCGCGCTCGATGCGATGCAGCAACTCAAGGGCACGCTGCTCGAACCCTGGCTGGCCTACTGGGCGATCAAGCCCACGCTCACCAAGGCCACGCAGCAAGACTTCGACGCCTTCGCCCGCGCCTACCCGCACACCTATGTGCTCGACCGTCTGCGCAACGACTGGCTGCTCGAACTCGGTAGCCGCGGCGATTGGATTGATTTCAACCGCGTCTATCCGCACTTCCTCATGCGCGACGACCCGCAGGTGCAGTGCTACGACTTGCAGAGCCAGTTCGTCACCCAGCATGCCGACGTCACTGCGCAGGTGTTCACGCTGTGGATGAACCAGCGTTATGGCGGTGCGGGCTGCAACAGTGCGGCCAGCGCCTTGCTGCAAAGCGGCGCCATGCCGCGCGAGATGCTGTGGCAGCGCATGCGGCGGTTCTATGAAGACGGCCGCGCCAAGCAGGCGCGCGATCTGCTTGCGCCCTTCCTGCCGCCGGGAAGCTGGCGCATTCTGGCGCAGACCGATGCCAGCGCGGTGCGCTATCTGCTCAATGCGGTGCGTACCGGGCCGTCCAAAGCGATTGCCAACGCCGATCAGCGGCAATATCTGGTGCTGGCGCTGCTGAGCACGGCGCGGCAAGACCCCAATCAGGCCGCCCGTCTGCTGCAAGACAATTTCTCCGCGCTGCCCGCGCGCGACCGGGCGCAACTCTGGGGCCGCATCGGCCTGTCCGCCGCGCTCAATCTGCAGCCAGACGCCGCCCGCTGGTTCGCCCGCATGGGGCAGGCCGACCCGGCTTATGTGCCGTCGCCCACGGTGCTCGAATGGCAGGCGCGGGCCGCACTGCGCGCGCAAGATTGGGCGCTGGTGCGCAGCGCCACCCGCACGCTGATTGACCAGGGCGACAAAGACCTCGCCTGGCCCTACTGGCACGCCCGCGCACTGGAAAAGCTCGGCCATCCCATTGAAGGCCGCGCGCTCATGGCCGAAGTGGCCAATCCCTGGGATTTCTACGGCCAGCTCGCCACCGATTCGCTGGGCATGCAGGTCAGCCTGCCCGCCTCGCTGCCCCCGGCGCCGCTGGCGGCGGTGGCGCAGCAGGCCGGGCGTCCAGGGCTGCAGCGCTCGCTGGCGCTGTTTGGCATCGACCTGCGCAACGAAGCCGTGCGCGAATGGAATTTTTCGCTGCGCGGGCTGAACAACAACCAGATGCAGGCCGCCGCCGAACTGGCCTGCCAGCAACAGCTCTGGGATCGCTGCATCAACACCAGCGAGCGGGTGACTGGCGGGGTGGACATTCCGCAGCGCTACGCCATGCCGTACCGCGAGGCCATCGGCAAGGCTTCTCAGGCTGAAGACGTGAACGAGGCGTTTCTTTACGGCCTGATCCGCCAGGAGTCGCGCTTCATCGCCAACATCAAGTCCTGGGTGGGCGCCTCCGGGCTGATGCAGCTCATGCCGGCCACCGCCAAACTGGTGGCGCGCAAGATCGGCCTCGCCGATTACAGCCACGACCAGATTGCCGACGTGGGGGTGAATGTGCAGCTCGGCAGCGCCTACCTCGGCGGCCTGCTGCAACAGTTCGGCGGCTCCGAGGCGCTGGCCGCTGCGGGCTACAACGCCGGGCCGGGGCGGCCGCTGCGCTGGCGCAATATGGGCCAGCCGGATCAGCCGCTGCTGTCTGGCGCCATCTTCGCTGAAAATATTCCCATCCCCGAAACCCGCGATTACGTCAAGCGCGTGCTGGCCAACGCCACGGTGTACGCCGCCATTCTCAGCGGCAAGCCGCAGTCGCTCAAGGCGCGGCTGGGCGATGTGGGCTCGGCAGATGCGATGCTGGCGAGCAGCCAGCGCTGAATTCCTCGCTCAAGCCCCTTCACGGAACCCATCATGCAACAGAATATTCTCGTCATCGGCGGCAGCGGTTTCATCGGCAGCCGCCTGGTCAATGCCCTGTCGTTGGGCAATCATTTCGTCACCGTGCCCACCCGGCGGCGCCAGCGTGCGCGCCATCTGGTGCAGTTGCCGCTGGTCGATGTGATCGAGACCGATGTGCATGACGACGCCAAGCTGGCCAAACTGGTGGCCGGACGCGACGCCGTGGTCAACCTCGTGGGCATTCTGCACGGCAAGCGCGGACAGGCCGGTCAGCGATATGGCGCCGACTTCGCCCGCGCGCATGTGGAGTTGCCGCGCCGCATCGCCGCCGCCTGCGCGCAGCACGGCGTGCGCCGCCTGGTGCACATGAGCGCGCTGGGGGCGGATTCCAGCGGGCCGTCGATGTATCTGCGCTCCAAGGGCGATGGCGAGGCGGCGCTCAAGGCGCAGGCCGGGATCGCGCAGTCTGGGCTTGATCTCACCCTGTTTCGGCCCTCGGTGGTGTTCGGCCCCGAAGACAACTTTCTCAATACCTTCGCCAGCCTGCAGCGGGTGTTTCCGGTCGTGCCGCTGGCCGGGGCGAAAACCCGCTTTGCCCCGGTGTATGTCGGCGACGTGGTCACGGCTTTTGCCAGCAGCCTCGTAGGGCCGCAGGCGCGCGACACCCTCGGCCAGACTTACGAACTCTGCGGCCCCAACACCTACACCCTGGCCGAATTGGTGCGGCTTTCCGGCCAGTGGGCGCGGGTGGGCGGCGGCTGCGGGCGCAGCATCATCCCCTTGCCAGACGCGCTGGGGCGGCTGCAGGCGCTGATGATGGAACTCGCTCCGGGCGAGCCGGTGATGAGCCGCGACAACCTCGACTCCATGAAGGTCGACAGCGTGTGCAGCGGCGCCATGCCCGGCTTCGTCCCCGCGCTTGGCGTGCCGCACCCCGAGTCGCTCGAAGCCATCGCCCCCACTTATCTCGACCCGAAATATCGGGAATCGGAATACGGGTCGATGCGGGCCACGGCCGGGCGCTGAAGCGCTCGGGGTCAACCATGCGCCGCCCGCATGGCGGCCATGCGAAAAAGCGGTTTGGAAGGCGCGGTGCCGGGCGGGACAATGGCGGCCTTTCTCTCCCGCGCGAAGGCCCGTCATGTTCATCCTGCACATCGGCAACAAGAATTACTCCTCCTGGTCCATGCGCCCCTGGGTGGCGATGACCGCGTTTGACATCCCCTTCGAGGAACGCCAGCACTGGCTCGACACGCCAGAGTTTGCCGCGCAGTTGTCGCCCCTGTCGCCAGTGGCGAAGGTGCCGGTGCTCGAAGACGGCGATCTGCGCATCTGGGACTCGCTGGCCATCGGCGAATACCTGGCCGAGCGTTTTCCTGAGCTTGCACTCTGGCCGCAAGACGTGGCCGAGCGGGCGCGGGCCCGCTGCCTGTGCGCCAGCATGCACAGCGGCTTCGGCGCCTTGCGCGAGCACATGGTGATGAATATCGAGGCCGATCTGCCGGGCCGGGGCTGGAACACGGCCGTGCAGCGCGACATCGACCAGATCCTGCAACTGTGGCAAGGCGCGCTGCAGGGCAGCGGCGGCCCCTTCCTGTTCGGCGCATTCGGCCTGGTCGATGCGTTCTACGCCCCGGTCTGCATGCGCTTTCTCA